>JAKSUE010000169.1 GCA_024409165.1 archaeon | reverse complement strand
AATTTATCCAAACATTACTCCAGCTTGGGTTTCAAAGTCAGATTCTGGTTCTTTTGCCATGATTTTATCAACAGCGTCTAAGAAGTCATTTTGAGTAATGTGGTCTCTTTCTTCACGGATAGCAAACATACCTGCTTCTGTACAGATTGCTTTTAAATCTGCTCCTGAAACACCATCTGTGAGTTCTATGATGAGTTCAAGATCTACAGAATCATCGATTGCCATTTTAGAAGTGTGGATTTTGAGGATTTCACGTCTACCATCTTCATTTGGAGCTGGTACTTCAATGAATCTATCAAATCTACCAGGTCTGAGTAAAGCAGGATCTAAGATATCTGGTCTGTTGGTTGCACCAATAATACCAATATCTCCTCTTGATTCAAAACCATCTAATTCAGCAAGTAATTGCATAAGGGTTCTTTGAACTTCTCTATCACCACTAGTGGAACTTTTAAGTCTTTTAGCAGCTACAGCATCAAGTTCATCAATAAATATGATACTTGGAGCTTTTTCTTTAGCAAGCTCGAATACTTCTCTTACCATTCTTGCTCCTTCACCAATGTATTTTTTAACAAATTCAGAAGCTACAACTTTAATAAAAGTAGCATTTGTTTCATTAGCTACTGCTTTAGCAAGTAAAGTTTTACCAGTTCCTGGTGGACCATATAATAAGATACCTTTAGGTGGGTCAATACCGACTTTTTCGAATAATTCAGGATGTTTAAGAGGTAATTCTACAGTTTCTTTAACCTCTATAATTTGTTCATCTAAACCACCGATAATATCATAGGTAACATCAGGTTTAACTTCAATTTCAGCTCCTGTAACATTAGCATCCTTCTCTGAAGGAAGTACTTCAACAACACCAAAAGTTTGTTGATTTAAACCTACTCTTGAACCTGGAACGAGTAATTTTTCATCTAAGAATTTTGAATAGTTAATAAGAAAACTTGGACCAGTACTGCTTTTTACAGTCATTCTACTGTCATCTAAGATTTCTGTAATAGTAGCTAAAACTAATGGAGGTGTTCTAAATCTTTCAACTTCACCCCTTAATGATTTTAATTCACGTTCTAAACGTATTTTTTCATTTTCAGTTAGAACTTTATCTTTTTCTAATTTTCTAACTTTCCACATAAGATTACGTTTAGTTTTATTATTTTCTTCTTTAAGTCTTGCTACTTCATTTTCAAGGCCATCAACCTTTTCTTGAAGTTCTTGAGAAGAGTTTTCCATAATTTTATCTCCTTTTTAGTCAATAAATATAAATTAATATAATATGTTTAAATTTTAAATTTAATTTAAATTTTATCTTAAATTTAATTTTTAATTTCTAAATTTTTCAGTAATAATGATTCTATTTAAAAAATATGTTTTTAATAAATAAAACATTTTAACATTTAAAATTATAATTAATAAAGTATATAAAGATTACTTATAAAATCAATTGAAATGAAAATAATTTTATAAAAATATACAATAAGACTAAAACTTAATGATTAAAAAATAAATAAGTATTTTTATGTAATTTAACAAGTTTACCTTCATCTAAATTATCAATTAAAAAATCTATTCTTTCTTCAAGAGAATAATATCTATCTTCACTAATTAAAGGTATTTCTAATAATTCATCCATAAAAACCATTTTAACATGATATTCAGACAATATAGATGAAAAATCAATTATACGAAGGAATTCATCAATATTAGTATCATTATGAATATGCTTTTTATAATGGGGAATCATTTCAATAGCTAATTCTTTACTAACATCATCATGTCCTCTGTGTAAATTATGTAATGAATCCATTAAAAACACTGCAGATTCATCAATATCATTACCAAATTCCTCAACTCTCATACAATCATCCATAAAATAAATCCTTTATCACGAATATATTTAGTTTAAAAATTTATTACTAAATTTCATAGCTATCAAAGTCAATATAAGGTTTTATACGTTTATCTATAACCATTTCAGCTAATTTAATAGAAAAATTACATTGAACATCTAAACTAATACCTGTGTCAAAACCAATTTCATAAAATGGATAATCTCTACAAACTTTAGATCTATTTTCATAATCGTCACAAGATTCTCCATTAAAATTACTACATTCTAATTCACGACAACAAAATCCACATTTTAAGCAAAAATCAGGATTATCTAAAACCATTTCTCTTGTAAAAAATAGATTAGGTGCTCCAATAAGAGTTTCTTCAATGATATCAGAAATTAAATCAATACTTAATTGAGGATATTTATCATTGAAAAACTTTAAAATAAATTTAATAAATTGTATATCAGAAAAAGGCATATTATCAATAATAATTAATTTTAAATAAGAATTTAACTATTAAATAAGAATTTAATTGCTAATTAAAAAATATAAAATGAATTAATAAAATAAAAAAAGAAATAAAAGAAATAAATTAAATTAAACTAATTATTTCCTTTTAATTTTAACAATACTTCCTAAAGTATTTGCACCAGAAGCAGAACTTTTAAATGCTTCTAAGTCCATTTCATTATATTTTTCAATTAAAGTAATATTTAATGTTTTTTCAAGCTTTTTAGCTAATTTTAAATCAGGCTCCATCTTACCAGATTCGATTCTGTTAATTACAGAAACTTTTTCATAAATCTTTTGACCTAATTCTTCTCTGGATAAACCTTTAGATTCACGTGCTTTTTTAACAATAAGACCATAATCCTCAACAATATCATCCATAGGCCCATCATCTCTTGTGTAAACTCTGGAAGACATTCCACCACGAGAATTATTCCTATTAACCTTTTGAGCACTTTGTGGCTTTTTAACTGTTTTAATTCTAGCACTAGCAGGAGGTTTTTGAACCTTACCTAATTTAGCACAATCATTACAAACACATTCAAAAACAGAACCTTCAATTTTAACTCTTAAAGGTTTACCACGAATAGGTTTTCCACAAATTTCACAACTTTTAGTCTCATTTTTCATAATAAATATTATGTTTATTCCATTATATAATACTTTATTATTTAATTTAAATAAGTTAAAAATAAGATGAAAAAATAATAAATAATAATTAAAAAAAATTAAAAATAAAATAACTATCTAAAACTAAAAATTTAGAAAAATACTCTGTAAGATTTGGAACCTTCTTTTTCTTTAGCACTTACAGTGTAATCTTTTAATTTAGTTCCTTTAGATTTATTAGAATAATATCCTTTAAATACTCTTGCATTAGCTACTTTTTCATTTAATTCATCAAATCCATCGTATTCATCACTTACAACTACAACATGTGCAGGAGGATGGATTTTTTTAACTTGCATAATTGCTAATGTAACATCTTCTTTAATATGAAATGCAGTAGCTACATTTGATTTGGTTCTTAAAGGAGCTTTTAAGATTTTTTCAACTATTTTATCTGCAAATTTAGAATCTATCATTTTAGGTTTTGTAATGAGATTTAAATTTGCATGTCTTTCAATATCTGCAATTGCATTAAGTAATTTTGAATTGTTGTCTCCACGTACTAATATTAATGCCATAATAATCACAATAAGATTTAAATTAATTAAAAAGAGAATTGAAAAAATAATCTCTAATGAATATAATATACTATGTAAAAACAAATTAATTTAAATTTCAACTTAAAATAAGCGTGTTTCAATAATTTTAATCTACATTAAACTTATAATTTAGATATTAATAAATAATATTTATTTAAATCATTAATAAAAGAAAATTATAAGT
>JAKSUE010000168.1 GCA_024409165.1 archaeon | reverse complement strand
GTAACAGAATTTAATAATTTATTATGAAATGATAATTATGATTTCATATTAATTAATCAAATTTACTTGCTAATTCACTAAAACAATTATTTAAATCATTTAATTCATTAGATGAAACTTCTAAACTCAAATCAGAAATATAAGATTTATAAATAGATACTAAAATCAAAACAACGACCAAAACTCCACCTAAAAGAAGTAAAAGTTCCGCTGCACCTTGAGCATTCTCATCTTTTAAAAACTTATTTAATGTAGTATTAAATCTAATAAATTTAATAAAATTAATAAAGCTAATAAAACTAATAAAATCCCTCCAAACTAACTAATAAATAATGAATAATGAATAAAAACTAAAAACTAAAAACTAAAAATTAAGTAAACTCATTCCAAAATTACTAACAACATAAAATATCATAAATGCAACAACAGTAATTGGTATAGAAAACTTGAAACCCTTCTTCCAGTCTCCATACATAATTAAAGCAATTAAAAACCCTGAAAATATTGAATGAATAATCAAATAAATCTCAGCAGCAAGTGGAGCAACCTCACAAATAGCTCCTGCTTTACCTAATTCTAACATGAAAGAAGAATAGATACCAATCATACCTAAAGCAAAAGGTGCTGCAAATAATGAAGCTAAAATTAGGAACATAATTGACATAGTAACTGCAGATTTACGTTCACGTTTAAGAATAAGAGATTGGCGAAGATCATCACTAATATCTTCAATCACATCAGCAAGACCTCCACCACTCTTACGAGCATTTAAAATAATCTTAAAACTCCTATCTAAATCCTTAGAATTCAAACGAATACACATATCAGAAACAGATTCTTCAAATTGTTTTCCCACCCGTAACTCAATAATAACACGCCTTAATTCATCATACAACGGCCCTTTACCATGTTCTGCTAAATCAGCTAATGCATTTTCTAAGCTCATTCCAACCCGTAACATAGAAGATAACTGCCTTAAAAAATCAGGAATAGATTTCTCAACATAGGATAATCGTTTTTCAGACCTAATCAAAATAAAAACAATTAAAACAACAATAGGGGCAAAAATAGCTAAAATCAAAGCTATTAACATATCAAAAGAGAATAAAACTGAAAGAACAACACTTAACACAACTAAA
Source organism: archaeon (assembly GCA_024409165.1). GTDB lineage: Archaea > Methanobacteriota > Methanobacteria > Methanobacteriales > Methanobacteriaceae > Methanobrevibacter. The sequence continues at coordinate 2,605 of JAKSUE010000168.1, read as the reverse complement.
ATAATAGTTATAAAAATTACAGTAGCAAGTAAATTAGAAGCAACTGTAAAAATACCTGCTCGAAGCAAATACTCCTGAAAACTTATTAAAATATCTTCATTTAATCTACTCTCAATTTCTGATGAAATCCCTTGAATCAAATTCTCAACAAACATAACATATCATTTAATCTAAGATATTAATAAATATTTCTCAAAAATAAGTTCAATTATGCTTTTAAATTGAAAAATAAGAAAGAAAATGAAATATTTAAGTGATTAAATAAAATTTAAGTAATTTAAGAAAAATTAAATGAATTAATAAAATTAAACTCAATTAAAAAAAAATAAAAAAATAAAAATAAAAAATAGAAATAAAAAATAGAAATAAAAAATAGAAAAGAAAGATAATGAAAAACGACTATAAAATAGCAGGTAAATTACCAATTACTTTTGCTTTTTTATCAATTAAAACCATATCTTCGATTCTAACACCAAATTCACCCTCAAGATAAATACCTGGTTCTATGGTGATAATCATATTATCTTCTAAAATTGTTTTATCTTTTGTAGATGCAGAGGGAGATTCGTGAATATCTAAACCAAGACTATGGCCTGTACTGTGAATATAATTATCTCCATAACCATATTCAGTTATAATGTCTCTTGCAATTTTATCTACTTCACAACCTTTCATACCAGATTTTATTCCTGCAATTGCTTTATCATGAGCTTCAAGGACGATATTAGAGATTTCTTCTTGTTTTTCAGTGAAAATGAATGTTCTTGTTGTATCAGAGCAGTAGCCGTGATATTTACATCCATAATCAACTAATACAGGAGTTTCAAGTATGTGATGTCTTGGTACAGAGTGTGGTAAACTTGTATCCGAACCTGATGCAAAAATAGTGTCAAAAGATTCTATTTCTCCACCATTAGCTCTCATAATACGACCTAATTCATAAGCACAAGCCCATTCTTCCCAACCTTGTTCTTGTTTAGATCTAACATCTAATTCAATAAGGGATTTATGAGCAATGTCTACTGCTTTAGTCATTTTAGCTATTTCAATGTCAGATTTAATCATACGTTCTATATCAACAATATTAGATACTTCAAGTTCAAAATCTTTAAATTTAAGATAATGATTTACAGATAAATCTCCTTCAATAGCTAATTTTTTAATATTTTCTTCTTTAAGGTCTTTTACAAGTTCTTCAAAGGATTCAAATTTTTTAATTGGAATAGAAGATGTTTTAGATGCAAGTTCAAAGTCTAATCCTGAAACATAGATTATTGGGTTTTCTTTTAGGATTAAGAATGCGAAACTTGTTGATAAATATCCTGAAAGGTAATAAATATTATTAAAATTAGCAAGTAACATTCCATCTAAATCTTTTTCTTCTAATTTTTTTAATAAATTTGAAATATGAATATTTTCTGACATATGACCACTCTGAATAATTAACTATAATAATATATAAATAATTATGATTTTTATTATTTAAAATATTAATCTTAAATAAAATTAATAACATAGTATAATGTATATAAATATTTAATAAAATAATATTAAATAATATTAAATAATATTTGATAGATGATATAATAATCAAAATTTCATTAATAAACTAAAAGGATTAAAATTATGTTTGAAGATGTTCCGATAAAATTCTTTAAAGGAAGTCACAGAATCAAATCTCCTAAAGAAACTATTGAAGCTACTGAAGATAAGCTTAGAATAGCAGGAATAACTCGATTAACTGAGATTACTCATTTAGATAGAGTTGGAATTCCTGTTTTTTCAGCTATTCGTCCAACTGCTCAGGAAGGTAGTGTGAGTATTTATGCTGGAAAAGGAGCTACTGTTGAACAGGCAAAAGCTTCAGCAATGATGGAAGGTTTTGAGAGATATTCTGGTGAAAAACAAGATATTGATAATGAAAGAATGAAAATAGATACATTTGATAATATAGAAAATGCAATTAATCCTAAAGATTTAATCCTTCCAAAAATAACAGAAACTTATAATTTAAATAATACAAAACTTGAATGGATTGAAGCTAGTGATATTATTAATGAAAAAGAAGTTTATATTCCTGCAAATGCAATATTCCATCCTTATATTCCAAGTAGAGAAGAAATTCCAAGTCCAATAGCTCTTTTTAAAGGAAATACAAATGGACTTGCTTCTGGTAATATTATCGAAGAAGCTGTTCTTCATGGAATGTTTGAAGTTATTGAAAGAGATGCGTGGAGTATTTTTGAAATTACTAAAAGAAATAAGAGAGAAATAGATAAATCTTCTATTGAAAATGAAATTATCCTTAATCTTTTAGATAAATTTGAAAAAGAAGGAATTAAAATTAAATTAATCGATTTAACTGCTGATTTAGATGTTCCAACAATAGCTGCAAGTGCAGATGACACAGTTCTAAAAGATGCTGCACTTTTAACTCTTGGAGTTGGAACCCACCTTGACCCTGAAATAGCTGTAATACGTGCATTAAGTGAAGTTGCACAAAGCCGTGCTACACAAATTCATGGTACAAGGGAAGATACAGTAAGAGCTGATTTCATGCGTAAAACTGGTTATGAACGTATGAAAAAATCAAATAAACATTACT
>JAKSUE010000167.1 GCA_024409165.1 archaeon | reverse complement strand
GAAGCTCTTATTATATTGATTCTGATTATGTAAAGTATCATTAAATAAAACATTATTCTTATTATTTTTATCAACAATTATATTAATTGAATTAGAAGTATTAGAATATATAGATTTATTAGTTAAATTTGTACTTTATTAAACAAAAAGAATAATGAAATCTACTGGAATTTATTAAAGGTGAATTCTTTTAATACTTTTAATTTTGTCGAAATCAGTATCAAAAGAAATGATTTGGTTGACTTTATTATTTTGCATTGTTTTAATAATAGTACAGTCACTATAATTAATTGCTTGATTATATTCTTTAAATAACTTTTTAGACTCTATATAATCTTTTTTAGTTAAATAAGAAAATTCAATATCATTTATAAGAAAATCAAATATGAAATCCATTTCTAAAATATAATTCTTCTTATTTTTATTTATTTTTAAACTATTCATAACTTCTGTTAACACTGTATTATTAATCATTATTCTTTCATTTTCAAATAATTGTTTCAGTTTGTGTGCTTTTATATGATAAGTATCGTTTTTAATTAATAAAGCGATTAAAAAACTACTATCTAAAAAAATCATTTTTAAAAACCATAATAATTGTTTCTTTTTAATTGTACAGAATTTGTAGGTTTATCAAATTTAATTAAGCCATCTATCTTATCTAAATTATTACCAGTTGGTTTATCATGAGTTAATAATTTTTCTACTTCTTCCAGAGACATTGTTTGTTTTTCAGAAGCTCTATCTTTTTTAATTCCTTCAATAACATACTTATTTAATAAATCTATCTGTTTAATTCCAACTTTAGCACTATGTATTTTCAATTGTTGTTTAACATCTTCATTAATCCTAACAGTACTAGCCATAAAAAAACACTCCTGTAAATAAATGTATACTTATACACTAATATACTTTTTGTTAAATTAGCGGAAGAATATGATGCTCTCATGATAAAAACTTTTATGATGATTATTATCATTTGATAGTATTGAATATATGGTCAAGGAACAGGTAAAAGCAAAAAAAAAGATTCCGAAATAGTAACTGAAAAAAACTATTAAAAAACTAAAATATTATATATTTTATATCATTTTTTATATAAAAAAGTATGTTTTAAAAGAAAGAAAAAAAATTAAAAAAAAGGTAAATCACAATAAATATCAAAGAATAAATGTATGAAGTAAGATATTAGTACATTTTTTGTCTTAACATAAGAATAAACCTCACAAATAGACCCCAAACCCCTGCCTATAATATCTGAAATAAGTTTCATCAAACCACCATCACCAGTAAAATGCCAAGCACCAAATATTACCATTGTAACAAAAGCAGCACAAACAACACCCATTTTACGATTACCACTTAATTTATAAACTAATGCCAACACAAGAATAAATATACTAAATTTAAATAACTCTTCATTAATTAAATCGATTGCAAGTCGAAGAGTCTCTAATAAATATGGAGTAGATAATCCAAAAGGAACAAATAAACTACTTTCCTCAGGTGGTAAATTTATACACAATGATAGTAGATCGTATAAAATTATAGAGGTAGAAATAGACCAAATAGTTAATACAACCATGAGAGCAATATCTTTCTTTGTTAATTTTTTAAAAATCAAAGATAATTTAAACCTACAAATAATCAATATAGTTACCATAGGTAATAAATAAACAATCCAATATATTAAAGGAGGGTCGGTAATTGAGTATAAAAAGGAAATTACTAAAACACTTATTAATAAAAGAATCCAATCCAATTTATTTAACTTAGGATTACTATTATAAAAAGGAAAATCAATACCTTCTCTCTCAAACTTAAAAAAACTATCACTCATATTTAATTCACCAATTTTTTTTATATATATAATAATATTATTAATATTATAATTAAAAGTAGTAGAATCTGAATCTATTTAGAAAGATTTTATAAGAATCTAAAAAACAAATAATTTATTATTAGAGAGTAATAAAAAAAATAGAAAAGTAATAAGTTTTTCACCTCTTACTTTTATACTCATTTCATTATTTTCTTATATAATAAAAATCATTTGGATTATCCTTTTATTACTCTTTAAACCTCCTCATTTTTTTAATATTAAAAAAAACAATAGAGATACCCCCACCTTAAATTACTGCATATTAAAAGTGGAAGTAGGCGTTTAATTTTTGAGTATGAAAAAAATCGAATTATTGAGAGAATATATAAAATTTATATTTTTCCCATCTAAAAAAGTTGTTTATTCAGTTTTTTGTAGACGACATTTGATAAACTTTTCACCTCTTGTTTATTATTGTTGCTACTCATGGTCCTGATGCAGAACCCTTTCCAGCACTTTCTGTGCATTTTATTTCTTTTAATTGTCCATCTTCCATTATCCAACAAGTACCAACATCGTCCTCGTTTACATCAGCAGCATTGAATGGTGATCCATCATGAAAAATAAAAGTTTCGTTATCATCTTGTAAAATAGTTATAGATTCATCTGAATCATTACCTAAAATGTCTGATTCATATAAATAAATAGATCCACATACAAAAATGATACATATAAAAATTAATATTATAATTAAAAAATTAGAACTAAAACGTGGCATGAAAAACACCTCATGGGAATCTTGAAACCGTCCAAGTGAATTTTAAACTTTTAACACCTTTTGCTGGAATATTTGCTGTAAATGATTTGCCTTTTTTCATAGCGAGATTAAAAAAGCAAGCATAATGGTTTGTGAAAGGTTTTCCCTTATAATGATATTGTTTATAATGAGTTATTTTATAAACAACTTTACAACAAATCATATGAGGAGTTAATTTTGTGGTAGTTACTCTAATAATGTCACCTCCCCATTTTGGAACAACAATTTTTATTTGAAATGCATAACCTGGATTAGTATTAGCGGGAATATAATGAACTTTCTTTATATATGAATAAGCATATTTTCTACCAAATAATTCCTTACATTCATTTACAGTTAACATAGAACAGTTCACGTCATTAATAGGTTTCTTAGATATGATTACTGTTTTGTTAGTGTAATATTTTTTAAATTCGCCAAGAGGTAAAATTACATCATCATATATATCATTTAAATTTACTTGGTCGGTTATATTTTCAATAACAGCCCAATGACCAATATTATCTATATTCATATGTACAATATAACCAGTTTTTAAATCTTCTGCTTTAATAACAACCCCAACAGCACTAAGATTATATTTCTCAGCACCATCTATAAGACCTTGCATACTTGTAGAACCATTAACAGTATTTATCGTCTTTTTTGCCTCTTCTAAGGTTATATTAACTTCATTGTATTTTAATGCTTTTTGGAATGCAACAACACCACAACCATAAACACTATCATTATCTTCAACAGTAGTTAAAGAATCAGTATTATTATCTGTTGCACATACACCACTAACACTAACCAACAATAACAACAATGTTAATAATAAACTACATTTTTTATTAAACATATCCTATCCTCCCGTTTAATATTAATATACTGATATTTAGATATCAAATTATAATATTAAAAGAGAGTATATTTAAATTTAATAAAAAGTTTTAATAGATAGGATAAACAGATATTTAAAATGTATCATTGTAAGTATACATAACTGAAAAAATTAACCATGTTAAAGGAGCATACATTATTGTTTTTTTTGTTAATGCCTAAAAAATATTAAATTTTGAGCATTAACAAACCTCCTATTAAAAAAAACTATTTTTTATTATATGGATTGCAATTAAAGCACATGTATATTAATAA
>JAKSUE010000166.1 GCA_024409165.1 archaeon | reverse complement strand
TAAGATTTTAAGGTATAATAAGTTATAATAAGTTATAATACTGTTTAATAATAATTAATTTTAATTAAAATAAGTTATTCTTTCTTAGATTGATATTTAGAAGCATAATTATCCATTTCTAATTTAAAATTAGATTTAATAGGAATACATATTTTTCTACCATTATCAAGTTCTATTAACTCTACATCAATACCATAAGTTTCTTTTAAATTACTTTCTGTAAGAACTTCTTCTGGAGAACCAAAACCAAGGAAAGTTTTATCTTTCATAATAGCTACTTTATTTGCAGATAAGAAAGCATGATCTGGATAATGTGATGACATGATAATAGCTAAACCTAAATTAGATAATTGTTCTAAAATTTGAAGGAGTCTAATTTGATTACCAAAATCAAGGTGATTTGTAGGTTCATCTAAGATAAGAACATCAGGTTCTTGAGCTAAAACTCTTGCAAGGAAAACAAGTTGTCTTTCTCCACCACTTAAATTAGTATATTCTTTATCTTTCATATGGTAGATTCCAAGAGTTTTAAGTGCATCTGATGCAATTTTTTTATCTCTTAATTTAGGAGAAGATGTAAGACTAATATATGGTGATCTTCCCATTAAAACAACATCAAAAACAGTAAATGGGAAAGATGGAACATGTCCCTGAGGAATATAACCAATATATTTAGAAATATCACTATAAGATAATTTTTTGATATTCTTTCCATCTATAAGAATTTCTCCATCATTTATTTCATGAATTTTATTTAAAGTTTTAATAAGTGTAGTTTTACCTGTACCATTTGGTCCAAGAACACATAAAATATCTCCTTTTTCAACAGAAAAAGAAATATTCTCAAAAATTAATGGAGAATCTTTACTATAAGAAAATGAAATATTTTTAACTTCTATTACTTTTTCACTCATTAAATCACCAATCCATTAATTATTTATATTCAATCCATAACATTTTAAAGAGAAACATATTTACCATTGAGAATAACCTTTTCTAAGTAAGTAAAGGAAAATTGGAACACCAATAATTGCAGTTAAAATACCTATTGGAATTTCAATTGAAATAGCTGTTCTTGAAATAGTATCAATTAATAATAAGAAACTTGCACCAAAACTTAAAGAAGCTGGAATTAAAATTTTATGATCCGGACCTACAATCATACGACAAATATGTGGTACAACAAGTCCAATCCAACCAATAACTCCACTAATTGAAACAGCAGCAGAAGTTACTAAAGTACAAGCTAAAATAACAATAACTCTAATTTTTTCAGGGTCAACACCTAAAGATCTTGCTTCTTCATCACCCATAGCTAAAATATTTAAATGCCATCTTAAAATTAAAATAACAACTATTCCTATAAATAAAGGAATAACAATCATAGCTAACATATCAAAAGTAACAGAGGATAAACTACCCATAAGCCAAAATGTAATTTGAGGTAATTTATCATAAGGGTCTGCAATGAATTTAGTACCTGAAATAAGTGCATTAAAAAATGCAGAAACAGCAGTACCTGCTAAAACAAGCACAAGAATTCCACCAGCTCTGTAAGCTTTAGAAATAGTATAAGTGATTACAACAGAAATAATTCCAAAAATAAAAGCAAATAACTGAACTACAGCATTCCCCATACTAAATAAAATAGCTAAAGCTGCTCCAAACCCTGCACCTTGAGATACACCTAATAAATCTGGAGATACAAGAGGGTTTCTAAAAATCCCCTGAAAAGCAGAACCAGCAATAGCAAGAGAAGCCCCCACAGCCAAAGCAGCTATAATACGAGGTAATCTTATATTAAATACAATAGAACTAATTGAAGGAGATACAGTTAATGAAGGAAATATAGGACTTAAAATTGTTTTCACAACATCAACAGGTGCAACAGGATATCTACCTAATAAAAATGATATAAAAAACAAAAATATAGGTAACACAATTAATAAAACCCATATCACAATTTTATCAATATTAAATGAATCAGTTGAATCCACAGCTTCCATATTTAATCTCCAAAATTTATAAAAAAATAATTGTTAAATTACATAACAAAGTTCTAATTAACTATTTTTAACTTAAAGCATATAAATTTAACCCATATGAAAACATAATACATTCGATAAAATATATAAAATATATAAAATAATTATAGATAAATTAATTAATATATTAGATAATAAAATTATAATAAGTACTAAATAAATAAAAATAATCAATAAATAAGTTAATAGGAGATTAAAAATGAATACTCATCAAATAAAAGCAATACAATATAAAAAAGGAGAACATAAAGAAGTTGAAGAAATTGTTGTAATTGATAAAACTCTCCATTTAACTATTAATAACTTAACTACCAATAACACTATAAAACGTAAATTCTCAGTCCTTGATGATTCAATAAAAGAATTTATAACTGGAAATATGCTTACAGAAGGCATAATAAGTTCAATTGAGGATATAATCTCATTAAAAATTGATTCTACAGAAGATGAAGTGAAAGTTGATGTAGAAATAAAAATAGATGATGAAAATAATAAAAATAATAAAAATAATGAAAATGAGAATATAACTCCAATAACATCAGATTTAAAAGTCGAAAAAGATGAAATCTTAGAAAATATGGAAAAATTAAGAGAAAATGCTTTAATTTGGCAAGCTACAGGTGGTTGTCATGTAGCAGCTATTGTATACAAAGATCAATTTATTGTAAAAGAAGATGTAAGTAGACATGTAGCTGTTGATAAAGTCATTGGTGCAGGAGCATATGAAGGATTTAATTTATCAAATGCTTATATAATTTATAGTGGAAGAATGCCTAAAGATATGGTTATAAAATTAGTAAGAACAAAAATTCCAATTCTCATCTCTAATGCAGCACCATCATATTCTGGAATTAAAATCGCAGAAAAAGGCAATATAACATTAGTTGGATTTGTGAGAGGAAACAGATTTAATATTTATACTAATAAAAATAGAGTTGAATTTTAATTAAAATATTATTTTTAATTAAATTATAAAAAATAAATAAAAAACTATAAAAAACTAATAAAAATAATAAAAATAATAAAAATAATAAAAAAGTAGAAAAATAGAAAAGTAATTTAGAAAAATTATTGATTAAATTTATTCTAAATTAGTATGTCTTGCTTTTAAATCTTCTTCAGTTACATCCATAGCTTCCATTAATTCAGGAACTAAAGCATCAAGGAAAACAAGAGAAGTTAATTCAAATGCAGTTCCTAATGGAGTTAACATTGTATAATTACCATGGATTTGTCTTTTAAGATAATCTTTATCATCTACTTCTAATTTTGTTCTACCTTTAACAACAACTTTACCATCTGCAAGTTTACCTAAAGTACTTTCAGGATAAGAAGTTACAGCTAAAACATTAGCACCAAGTTTTTTAGCATTTTTTGCAGCAGAAATAATATTTGAAGTTTCACCAGAACCAGAAATAGCTAAAATACAATCATTAGCCCCAATAGCTGGAGTAGTAGTTTCACCTACAACATAAACAACAAATCCTAAGTGCATTAATCTCATAGCAAATGCTTTACCTACAAGACCAGATCTACCAGCACCAGTTACAAAAATACGCTTAGATTCTCTTAAAACATTTAAAAAACTATCAATATCTTCTTCAGTGAGTAAGTCTTCAGCTTTACGAATATTACCAATAATTGCATCAATTGATTCTCTCATTACATCCATTTAAATCTACCTATAAAAATAATCACACTAACATAAATAATTCATTATAATAAAATTATAAATTAAAAAATTAA
>JAKSUE010000165.1 GCA_024409165.1 archaeon | reverse complement strand
TTTTTTAAATTATTTTATAAATTATTTTAAATTATTATTAATTATTTCAAAATATAGGAGATTAAATGTGTTAGATATAAAATTATTCAGAGAGAATTTTGATTTAGTTCTTGACTCTGAGAAAAAGAGATTTAGAGACACAACTAATGCTGAAAAAGTACTTGAATATGATACTTTATGGAGAGAAGGTGAACAAAAATTAAATGCTTTACGTGCTGAGAAGAATAAATTATCTAAATCCTTTAAACAAGCTAAAAAAGATGGTAATATTGAAGAAGTTATTGCTAAATCTAAAGAAGTAGCTAATGAAATTAAGGAATTAGGTCCTAAAATTGAAGAGTATAAAAAGTTACGTGAAGAATACAGGTATAAAGTTGGAAATATTATTGATGAAGATGTTCCTATTTCCGATACAGAAGACGATAATACAATTATTCGTAAAGTTGGAGAATTACCTTCTTTTGACTTTGAACCTTTAAATCATGTTGATCTTATTGAAAAAATTGATGGTGCAGATATTGAAACTGCTGCAAGTGTTTCAGGTGCAAGATTCTACTACTTAAAAAGAGATATTTTACACCTTAACTTAGCATTAATTCAATTTGCATTAAATGAACTTGAAGCTCAAGGTTACACTCCTTTACAAACTCCTTTCTTTGTAAAAAGTGAAGTAGCTGCTGAAACTTCTGAATTAGGTGAATTTGAAGAAACTTTATACAAAGTTGAAAATGAAGATTTATACTTAATTGCAACTGCAGAACAAACTTTAGCTGCATTACACAGAGATGAAATCATTGCTCCTGAGAACTTACCTTTAAGATACTGTGCACTTTCCACATGTTTTAGAAAAGAAGCAGGATCTCACGGTAAAGATACTCTTGGAATTTTCAGAGTCCACCAATTTGAAAAAATTGAACAATTCATTTTCTCTGCTCCTGAAGACTCTAAAGCAGAACATACACGTTTACTTGAAATCACCGAAGGAATCTATAAAAAATTAGCATTACCTTATCAAATTGTAGGTATTGTATCCTCTGCATTAAACGACAATGCAGCTATTAAATACGATTTAGAAGCATGGTTCCCAGGTTCTGAAACTTACAGAGAATTAGTATCCTGTACTAATTGTACTGATTATCAAGCAAGAAAAACCAAAACTCGTATTGGAAAAGCAGGTTCTGGAGATGCACAAACCTTACACACTTTAAACAGTACTGCAATTGCAACAGAAAGAACAATGTGTTGTATCTTAGAAAACTATCAACAAGCTGATGGTAGTGTTAAAGTCCCTGAAGTTTTAGTTCCATATATGGGTGGAAAAACTATTATCGAAGCTAAAGAGTAGTTTTACTCTTTCTTCTTATTTTTTATTTTTTTCTTTTTTTATTATCATTTTTTAATTATTATTTCTAATTTTTTATATAATTTTCAATTTTTTTATTTCTAATTTCTTATTATATTTATATTATTATTTTATAATAAAATATTCTATAATATTCTATAATATTCTATAATAAACTAATTTGATGATTAGTTACAATTTTTATTGGTGTTTTAGATGGATAAAAAATTTAAAATTATTGCTGGTATAGTTGTAGTCATCGCTATTATTTTAGTTGTGGCTATTGGTACTGGAGTTATCGGTGGTGGAAGTGATGAAGCTTCTACTAATGATGATAACACTCTCGTTGTTGGATTCGACGCAGAGTTCCCACCTTACGGTTATAAAGATGACAGTGGGAATTATGTAGGTTTTGACTTAGACTTAGCTCAAGAAGTATGTGATAGAAATAATTGGACTTTAAAGAAACAACCTATAGACTGGGATTCTAAAGATGCAGAATTAGAATCTGGTTCTATTGATTGTATCTGGAGTGGATTTACCATTAACGGTAGAGAAAATGATTACACTTGGTCTGACCCATATATTGACAACAAACAAGTTGTTGTTGTATCTAAATCTTCTGGTATTAAATCTCTTAATGATTTAGCAGGTAAAACTGTAGAAACTCAGAAAGATTCTTCTGCTGAAGCTGCACTTCAAGAAGATCAAAAAGCTCTTGCAGATACCTTTGCAACTTTAACTTCCGTAGCTGATTATAATACTGCATTTATGGATTTAGAATCTGGTGCTTGTGATGCTGTTGCTTTAGATATTGGTGTTGCTCAATACCAAATCAATAAAGCTGGCGGTGACTATATTATCTTAGATGAACAAATTTCATCTGAACAATATGGTATTGGATTCAAAAAAGGTAATACTCAATTAAGAGACCAAGTTCAAAAAACTTTAAATGAAATGTTTGCTGATGGAACTATTGCTAAAATCGCACAAAAATACGCTGATTTCGGTGTTCCTGGTTCTCTTGTTCAAAAATAAGATTTAAGTATTTAATTTTTGTGGAGAATAATTTATGTTATTAAGTACAATGATAGAGCAATTATGCTGGGGTATGGTTACTTCTATTGAAATTTTTGTACTTACTCTTTTATTCTCTCTTCCTTTAGGTTTACTTGTATCTTGGGGAAGAAGGAGTAAATATAGTGCAATAAGTTGGTTAATGAGAGCATACATCTCTATTATGAGAGGTACACCATTAATGTTACAATTAATTGTTGTATTCTTTGGACCATATTATATATTTGGAGCTCACCTCTCACCTGAGTATAGGATGATTGCTGTTATTATCGCATTTACAATTAACTATGCAGCATACTTTGCAGAAATTTATCGTGGTGGAATTGAATCTATTCCTAAAGGTCAATATGAAGCAGCTAAAGTTTTAGGTTATTCTAAATTTGAAACTTTCTTCATCATTATTTTACCTCAAGTAATTAAGGTTGTTCTCCCATCAATTACAAACGAAGTTATTACTCTTGTAAAAGATACTTCACTTTCATTTGTTCTTGCAGTTCCAGAAATGTTTACAATTGCTAAACAAATTGCAGCAGCAGAGGCTTCTATTAATGCATTATTAGTTGCTGGTGTATTCTACTACGTATTCAATGCAATTGTTGCATTTGCAATGTCTAAATTAGAAAATCATTTAAATTATTATGATTAGGAGGAATATAATGAGTCTTTTAGAAATTAAAAATCTTAAAAAAAGTTTTGATGATAATGTAGTTTTGAAAGATATTTCTCTTAATGTTGAAAAAGGAGAAGTATTATCTATTATTGGACCTTCAGGTTCAGGTAAATCTACTTTACTTAGATGTATTACTAATTTAGAAAAAGAAGATAGTGGTGAAATTAACTTTGATGGAACCTTTGGTTTAGTGTTCCAAAACTTTAATTTGTTCCCACATCACTCTGTTATGAAAAACATTACTAATGCTCCTATTAAAGTTCAAAAAAGAGATAAAGATGAAGTTTTTGCATCTGCACGTGAACTTCTTAAAAAAATGGGATTATCTGAAAAAGAAAATGCATATCCTTGTGAGTTATCTGGTGGACAACAACAAAGAGTCTCTATTGCTAGAGCTTTAGCAATGAATCCAGATATCTTATTCTTTGATGAACCAACTTCTGCATTAGATCCAGAATTAACTGGTGAAATCTTAAAAGTAATTAAAGATTTAGCTGCAGAAAATATGACAATGGTAATTGTTACTCATGAAATGGCTTTTGCGAAAAATGTTTCTGATAAGATCATCTTCATGGATGACGGAGTAATCGTTGTTGAAGGAACTCCAGAAGAAGTATTTGCTTCTGATAATGAAAGAATGAAATCTTTCTTAGGTAAATTTTATGATTAATTAATTTAATTAATCATTTACCCTTTTTTCTTATTTTTTATATTTTTTATTATTTTTTGACTTATTTTTATTTATTTTTACTATTTTTCAA
>JAKSUE010000164.1 GCA_024409165.1 archaeon | reverse complement strand
TATATCATCAATATTGAAGAATTTATAGGATTGGACACTATTCCATGGTATGATGGTTGTAGATTCTAAGAATTCTCCATTATCATTTAGGTAATTAAATATGGTAGCAAATAACAATATTATAGATTCATATCTGATTTTACCAGATTCTGTGTTTAAATAATTTGGGAGAGCATTATTTTTATCCATATAATTTATTAGATTATTTGCTATGGTTAGATAAGAATCTGAATTTATAATATAATGAGTTAAATTTTCTTCGGTGGTATCTGAATATTTGAAATTAATTAATGGGATATTAGTATATAGGTTAGAATCAATCATTTTAAATGATGTAGCTAAAATATAAGCTAAATTAGCCATATCAACTTTATTTCCATTTATAGTGACATAATCTGGAAGTGAGTTATTTGATATGATATAATTTTTAATATATTTAGATACATTAGAGACCTCATCAATATTTACAAATTTAGTATTTTTATTAGAGATGATGCTCCATGGTTTAACATTAATAGCATCTGGTAATTTTCCTGTATTATCATAAGATATAAGGATTTGACTGTAAATGTATAATCCATTAGTGATACCAATTTTACCTAAGGATGTGGATTCATTAATCATATCATTATAGAACATATCATATTCAATTAATCTGGCAATATCTAAGTATTCTTTTTGATTTAGATAACCACTGGATAATGAATCTGTGATAGATTTAGAGCTGTATTTATCTAAAACTAAACTACCTGCATAGCTACCATTAATAAGGTGTAGTGTAGCTAGCTCTAATTTGAGGATTTGATTTTGATTAAGAGACTTAGCACCAACAGTGATGGTAGTTGGGAGGGTGTGATTAGTTTCAATATAATCTCTAATATAATATGATGCATTAATGATTTGATCTGGTGTGAAAATTATAGTATTTTTATTAGATAAAATACTCCATGGATTGATTAAAACATAATCTGGGAGTTTATTATTATCTTTAAAATAGCTTAAAATTTCACTATAGAGAAAAATACTATTTTTAGAATCCATTTTACCTACAGAACAAACTGCATAATTAGGTACATAACCATTATTAAGTAAGAAATTCTTAATATTAGTTGCAACATTTAAGTAGTTAGATTTGAGTAATTTACCTCTTACAATATCTTCTGTAGGGTTAGGTGATTTAGAGAAAGTTTTTAAAATAATTGATTGGTAGAAATTATTATTAATATTTTCAATTGCACAAGTTTCTAAATATAAAAATTGATTAATGTTAATATTACCTTTAGAATAACTTAAACTACTTGGTAATGTATGTTTTGTTAATACATTTGACCTTACTGTAGTGGCCATTGAAATTATATCATTCATATCTACAAATACATTATTTTTATTCTTAACAACACTCCATGGAACTATATTAATATTAGATGGGAATGCTTGAAACTTAGAAATTGAAAGTAGGATTTCTGAGTAGAGATAAACACATGATTCAAAACCTAAATTACCTTTATCAGTCACCACATAGTTTGGAGCGACACCATTAGTTTCATAGAAATTTTTAATTCTAACTGCAAAATCAAAGTAAGAATTCATATTAAAACTACATTGAGAAACAGATTCACTAGGATTAGGGGCTGTTTTATAAGTTTTTAAAACAAATGATTGAATAGAATTTAAAGGTAGTTGAACTAAAAGGTCTAATTCAAGTTTTAAAAACTGAGCTATGTTAATTTTAACTAATGAATTAGTAGAGTTAATAGAAACAGTTGAAGGTAGTGTATGTTTAGATTCAACATAATTTTTGATATAATCTGCTTGTTGGAGGATAGAATCACAAGTAATAAAAGATGTTTTACTATTAGAAACTACAGACCAAGGATAAACAGTTACAGATTCAGGTAACACACCATATACAGAGTAGGATTTAAGAATATTGGATAAAGTATAAACTAATGAATTAAAACCAATATTTCCTAAAGAACTACTTATATAGTTAGGTGCTGAACCCCAAGAACATGCTGAAGATACAGACTTAACTAATTTAATATAATTAGCTTTGTCTAAAATACCTTCTTTACAATTTTCATTTGATGAAGGGGTAGATACATTTTCGAGAAATATTGAAGAATAAACACATTCAATATTTAAAATATCTAATGAGATTAAACTTAAATATTGACTTATAGAAATCTTTTCATTAGAAATACTAATATTTTCAGGTAATTTATGGTTTTTTTCAATATAATCTACAATATCAGAAGCTAAATTTTCAATATCTTCAGGATTGATTTCTAAACCTTCATGAACTTTAACCCTAACTGATAGTGAAGAAGCTAAATAATAGGTATCTCCATCAAATTTAAGACTTACATTATAAGTATCAGGTTCTAAATTAGGAATATTAAAATTAACTTTACCTTTAGAATCACTTATACAACTATAAGAAATACCATTAATATTAAAACTAATATATTTATTAGCTAAAACAGTATTATTAGAATCTTTTAAATAAGCAAGTAGATTACCATTATTATAAACATGTAAATCATTAGCTATAATTTTAGTAGATAATTTTTTTACAGTTACATTAACAACACAACTAGAAGCAGCATATTTAGAATCACCAGCAAAACTGAATTTAGTAGAATAAACATTAGGTTTTAAACTAATTTTTAAACTAACTTTTCCATTAGAATCTGTGGTTTTATTATAAGTTTTACCATTGATTGTAATTTTTACAAGTTTACCAGAAATTGCTTTACCACTACTAGTTTTTAAATATCCAACAACAGAACTGCTAGCACCGTAATACATAGTTAAACCCTTTGAGGATAAAACTGTTTTAGTTTTACTTGCACTAACAGAAACAATATCATTATCATTACTATTTTTTAAACTTATATCATCTACTGTTGTGTAAATAGAAGATAAATTACTATTTTCTATATTATCATCTATTGAGTCTACACAAATAGAAGATAATTGATTAACTGATAATGATTCCCCATCATTGTTACTATAATCAGATAAATCTTCTGTTGCACTGACAGAACCTATACTGATACATAGAACAATGAATAACAAAATTAAATATTTGCCTTCTAAATTTAAAATTTTCATGAAAAAACCTCCATGAAAAAATAAAATTGAAGTTAAAATATTGAAAATGGAATAAAATAACTAAATATTTACTAAAAACATTTTTGTGGTATACTTTTTAGTTATTAATTAAAATTTACTAAGAATTTCAAAAAATTATGGGAGGTGAAATATAAACTCTTAGTTATTTTATTAATTAAAGACTGGTAATTGGGTGGTGTATGAATTTTTAGTTTATCCTTAAATCAGGTATGGGTGGATCTTTTATGAGTTCAATGACAATGGAAGAAACATTAACTGAAGATCCATTATCTTTAGTTAATTCTTCTGTTCCAATTTCAACATTTTTAACTTCTATATTAGGAATAAAATTGTTTCTTACTATTTCAGCAACATCAACAGCACGATTTATGGCTTTTCCTCTTGCTTTTAAAACAATAATGGATGTACCGTTGTTTATTTGTGTTACAATAGCAAGGATGTATTTCATGGTAGGTTTATTACCCACATAAATAATACGTTTTTTAGACATTTTATTACCTACGTAAAGGGGGTAAGATAATATTTGTGATTAATTAGTATAAAAAGTTTTATAATTAATTCCCAAATCACTGTCTAATTCCAAAATTAGAGCAAAATTACAGATTTAGAATTTTTAAGTGAGTGTGAAAAAATGATGTGATTTTGGAAAATTGTAGTTAAGTTGTAAAATTGAAGACAAATTGAAAAAATAAGATAAAATAGTGAAAAATAATAG
>JAKSUE010000163.1 GCA_024409165.1 archaeon | reverse complement strand
TCATAATCACGCCATTTATGGCCACATTCAACACATTGGAAGAAACGAGTTTCAGCTTCATCAGCACTTCTAGTCTGACGTAACTCCCAGTAAGCCTCGTTATGACCACATTTAGGACATTCTTCATTAGTTTTAGGACGGATATCTATATCCTCACCTTTATCAATAACTGTCTCTGCGGATTTCACTTCTTTTTTAACAGAATATTCTTTTTCTTTCTCTGCAGACAATTCTTTTTTATATCCACAACGACATTCTAAAGAAGAATTACCATCTTCATCTTTCTTTGGGAACAACATAGCTCCACATGTTGGACAAAAATCCATATAAAATCCTCCATTGAGTATTATAAAATATTAATTAAACTATAATATTTAATTTTAA
The DNA here is from genome assembly GCA_024409165.1 of archaeon. Classification (GTDB taxonomy): domain Archaea; phylum Methanobacteriota; class Methanobacteria; order Methanobacteriales; family Methanobacteriaceae; genus Methanobrevibacter. Next base: position 3,493 of record JAKSUE010000163.1, on the reverse strand, counting down.
ATAGTTCATAGTATTTAAACTTATTTTAAAATCTGACATAAAAACAGCAAAAAATCATGAAAAATGAATAAAAAACTAAGAAAAAAATAAAAAAATAAAAAAATATAAACTAAAAAATTATTAAAATAATTCAAACTAAAAAGAGAATAAAATTAAGAACTCAAATAATTTTTAATATCATTTAAAATATTTTTATGATCAAAAGCTAAATCTATTGAATCTAAATCCTTAAATGAAAATATCTCAATCTCTTTAGCATCATCATCTGCTTTCATCTGATTTAAATCACCTTTAGCTAAATAAGCTACAGTAACAGTATGTCCACGAGGATCTCTATCAGGCTCGGAATAAACATTAAATAATTTAATCAAATCAACATCAATTGAAGTTTCTTCTTTAGATTCTCTAATAGCTGCAGACTCTGTAGTTTCACCATAATCAACAAAACCACCAGGTAAAGCCCAATGGTCTTTATATGGATTATTTTTCCTCTTAATTAAAATAAATTCAATATCATCAATATTTATAATATTTATAATATTTTTATCATCAATATCTCTAATATTTCCAATATTTTCAATATCTTCTTCAGATAATTGATTTTTATTCATAATAAACATATCAACAGTTAAAGAAGGTTTTTTATATTCCATATTAACACCTTAAAAATTTAAAGGATAAAAATTAAAAATAGCTAAAATAAAGTTAAATGAATTAAAAATAGCTAAAATAAAATTAAAATGAATTAAATAATAAAATTAAAAATAAAAACTAAAAATAAGAAATAAAAAATAGTAAAGATATAATTAAATATCTTCAACTAAACGTTTAAACTTATCTACATCCTCTTTTAATCTTTCAGCAGCTTTTAAAAGAGCGTTTTTAGGTCTTTTACCTCTTTTAGTTTTAATGGTCATGATTGGTTCACCAGTAAGTGGGTGATCAATACCATAAACTGCATACTCTACATCTGGGTCTTCCATAAGGTATTTTCTTAAGACATTACAAATAGAGTGGTTTTCACCGTGAATAACCATTTCAAGTTCTAATTTTGATGAATCATTAGTAATTTCAATTTCCATGTTATCTACCTAAATAAAATAAATTATTATAAACTTTTAAAACTTTAAAAAATTATAGTAAACACTATAATTTAAAGTAATCTAATTTTAACATTAATTAACAATCATAGTTTTCAGAGATTTTTCTTTTTTCTTTTCTATTACATACAGGACAAACTAATTCTTCTTCATTAGCTACTTCCATAAAAGCTCTACATCTTGTACACATAGCTTTTACTACACCACAATTAGCATCTTCTGTATTTAAATCAAGATTATCTCCCATAATTTTAGTTACTTTTGCTTCAATTAAATCTCCAATTCTAAATGCATCTGTGAGTTTATCAATATAACCAAGAGTTACTTGAGAAATATGAATTGCAGCCATATAAGGTAAAGCTAATTGACGGTCAGCATCTTTTTTAGAATGTACTGTAATTAAAGCTCTTTGACCACGAACATCTTTTACTTCACCGTAAACAATATCTCCAACTTTTAATAAATTAGGACCGCCAGATTTAGAGATTACAGAGATTTCTTTCTGAGCAACATCGATTTCAACATTTCCTGGAACACCTGATCTAACACTACCATCATCTTCATATGCTCCATCACCTGGTAAAAATTGTTCACTTACACTTAAAAAGTCACCAGGCATTACAAAATCTCCAGAATTAACTTTCATTTTTACACCTCGAGAAAATTATCTTCTAATTTATTCTATATTCTTTATATGTAAGTTATATATGTATAATCTTAATATATATAAAATTCGGTTTAAGTTACATTTCAAGTGTAAATTATTGATAATCTATCTTGAATAATAACCTATATCAATAATATTATTGATAATATTTAAGATATATTCTGTATCATTGATAATATCTATCTTCAAATAAAATTTCATCAAGTTGGTATTTTTCCCATTCTCTTTTATTTAAAACTATTTCAAGTTCTTTTGGAGTTATAAGAGGTTTTTTATACATTTGGGAATCATCAATAGCTATTCTTGGACAAGCAGTTACAACAAATCCCTCAAGTTCCATATATGGAAGTAAAACATCTGGATTAATATGATCAAGAACTATGATATATGCTTCCATACCTTCATCTTCAAGAAGTTTTTTAATATCTTTTGCAAGATTCATTCTATATTGACCTTCTTTAGATGAAACAAGAATTCCCCATTTTTTAACTTCTTGAGCTTTAATAATTCTTGCAAATCTTATTCTAAGAATTCTATCAGCATATTTACTCATTTCTCTTATATCACCTGTATAAGGGTCAATAGCTAAAACTGGAGCTTTAGTAAAGAGATAAATTCCTAATGGGTGGAAATTACCACTACCAATGAATAAATAAATCTCAGCACCTAAGTTTTTAATTGAAGAGAAATTACAACCTAAAACTTGACCTTTTCTTGTACTTTTTGATGAACCAATAACAACTTCCTTTCCATTATCTTCAAGAAAATCCTTAATTTCATCAAGTAAATGAAGTTGTTGAGTTGTAGTAGCTATAGCTATTTTTGAATAATCTTCAAGAAGTTCTAAAGCATCCTCTAAATAATCTTTAAGTTTTACATTAGCATAAGCTTCTATAAACATTGTTGGAATATTATATTTAAGTGGAAGAGGAGTATGTCCATAATGAACAATCATATCAACAATACCATTCATTTTCCTATCTGAAACATCACAAGCACCAAAACAAGGATCACCTGAAATAATAACAGTAGCACTAGTATTTTTCTCAATCTCCTTTGCAATAGCTACTGCCTGAACTTTAAGTCCCTCAGGAAACTGTAATCCAACAGTACGTACATCCATAGAGTTAATTCTTTTAATAACTCTCTTAACATCCATATTATAAATTGACATAAAAATACACTGAATAATTTAAAAATAATATTAAAAATAAAAAAAGTAAAAGAGGATTTAATCCTCTAAATAATAATTCATGAATAATAAATTAATAAGTTAATATCTATTCACTGATAACATCTAAATTATCTATTCATAAACTTATTCAATCTAATTTATCTATTCATAAACTGATTCAATAACAACTTTACCATCAACAACATCTAATTTTACAAGGGAAATAATCTCTTCACCAGTATTTTCTTCGACAAGTTTTTTACCTTCACCTTTTTCAACTGCAACAACAATGTATTCGAGATTAATATTCATTTCTTTTAATTGATTAATTAAAGAAATAAAAGTTCCACCAGTACTTACAACATCATCAATAAGAAGAATATTATCTTCTTCAGTTAAGTTGTTAATGTATAATTTAGATTCACCGTAACCAGTTTTCTTAAAGATTTCCTTTTCACCAGGTAATCCATATTGTCTTTTACGTACAATTACAAATGGAATTCCAGTTTCTAAAGATAATGCAGTAGCTAAATGAATACCCATAGCTTCAAC
>JAKSUE010000162.1 GCA_024409165.1 archaeon | reverse complement strand
AAAAAAAGAAGTCTAAAAAGACTTCTTAATTACTTATTTTAAACTATTAATTTATTAAATATATAACAAATAATTTTAATTATTAAGTTATTAAAATAATAACTAATAGCTACTTAAACTACTTTAAATTTAATAGTAACTTTTGTTTTGCCATAAGTTGAAGTGGATTTAAATCCAGCTACAAGATTATATGATCCTTTTGCAATACTGCAAGTTAAAGTTGCAATTCCTTTAGAATTAGTAGTTACTGTATAAGTTTTTCCTTTAAATTTAAAGTATACTTTTTGATTAGCGATTACTTTACCATTATAAGTTTTAAAGTATATAGTAAGTTTTTTACCTTTTTTAACCTTTTTAGTTGATGCTTTTATTATAGGTGCTTTAACATATACTTTAACTGTTTTAGAAACAGATTTATGATACTTAGCTGAAAACTTAATACTTACAGAATAAGTTTTTTTAGGAAGAGAAATACTTAAACTAACTTTACCATTTTTATCAGTAGTCTTCTTATAAGTCTTACCATTAAGTTTAATACTTACAGTTTTGTCAGCAACAGCTTTATTATTAGTATCTTTTAAATAAATAACTAATTTTTTACTATCACCATAATATTTAACTAAATTACTTGCAACAATTTTTGTAGCTCTTGTTTTAACTTGAACTTTCACTGTTTTACTTGAAGGTTTATAATTTGAATCTCCAGCAAATATAAGTGAAACTGAATAAGTTTTAGGAGATAAACTAACTGCTAAGACAACTTTACCATTTTTATCAGTAGTCTTCTTATAAGTCTTACCATTAAGTTTAATACTTACAGTTTTACCTACAATACCAATACCTCTACTATCTTTCAAGTAAGCAACTACCCCAGAACCATCTTTATAGAACATTACAACATTACTTGCACTGATAGTAGTTGACATTTGATAAACATTAATTTTTGAGTTTTCAGTAGAACCTGAAAAATTTTCATCAGAGATAAAAATATAATCTACAGAATAATTACCTAAAGAAAGAATCCCAACATTAAAAGTAACTACACCATTAACAGTATTATTTATATAAGTTTTTCCATTAATTTTAATAGACACTGTTTTATCATCTAAAAGTACACCACCTTCACCTTTAAGAGTAGCTTTAATTACAATAGGAATACCATAACCAATATTAACATCAGATACATCTAATGAAGTACCCATAATAATAACATCTAATTTTTTATTTGATACTTGAGAAGATTTGTAAATATTGTTTCCATTGTAAATTGCAGAAAAGGTATAATTATCTATAGGAATATGTTCTTCAAATAAAGCTACCCCATGATTATTAGTAAATACAAAGAATTCTTTAGTTTGACCTTTAGAATTAGTAAGGTTAATTGTAATTTTTCCATTAATAATAGAATTACCTTCAAAATCAAGTAAATTAAATACTAACATAGGATTTTGATTAACAAAAGATACAGTATCATCTACAATTAAATTAGAAATAAGACCATTGTTATCAAATATAACATTATTATTTTGACAACCCATATCATAAGTTACACTTGAATCTTCTTCTAAAATTTTAGCAAGTAAACAATTATTAGAAATATTATTTTTTGATTTATCACTTGAAGAATCTCCACTATTAGTTAAATTAATAGTATAATCTCCAGTAACATTGATTAAATTATTATTTATATTAACTTGACTTCCAGATTTTACTAAAATAGCCACATTATTCCCTTGTATTTTATTAGATAAAATAGTGGATGTAGAATTAGAAACAATTATTGGAGAGTTTGAAGAAGAAGATATAATTGAATTTTTAACTATTAAAACATTATTTACATTATTTAAATAGATTGCAGAATTAGAAACAATTTCAAAATTAATATTTTCAACAGTTACATTATCATTACTAATATTAAATTGAATATCGCTTATATTAGCATCATTTCCTAAAATATAAATATCTCTATTAATATTAATAGAACTAATTTTTAAAGTATCATTATCAAAGTTTCCTTTAAATACTAAAATACCAAGATCATTACGATTTAAATTACCCTCTTTATCAAAGAAATTAAAGAAATTATCCTTGGTTATAATAGCAATTTTTTTACAAGTATTATTTTCACATACAAGTAAACTTTTATCTAAAACACCCTCAGTATCAATAAATACATTATTACTAGTTAAAATAGAATTATTTATAATATACACATTAGTTGGATATTTAGAAGTAGATTGTTTTTTAATTTGAATTCCAATACCATATTCAGAAGTAATAACATTAAAATTAATGTTTAAATTCTTCATATATCCTAAAGTATAGATACCATTTCCAGATTCAGTGTTAATAATATTATCATAAACATTAACACCAGAAGAAGCTGAACCTATATCAATACCTCTACTTGAAGCACTAACAGTGATTTTATTACCATAAACTTCACTACCAGGACCTACATAAATTGCAGAACCCCCAGCACCACCAAAGGAATATAATTTAGAATCATAAATAGTATTATTAGCAATTAAAGATTTTGATGCTCCAGCAATTGCATAATCTCCTCCACTAGTCCCATCATTTCCTTCATTATAAGCACCAGTAATATTAAATAGAATATTCCCTACTATTTCATTACCTTCCCCATCAGAAGAAATTCCTCTAAAAACATTGAAAATTGTATTATTTAATACTTTATTATAAGATCCCATCATTTGAATACCATAAGTCCAAGAGGAAGGATTTGGCAATCCTGTTTTTTCACTTCTTGAAGAACTTTTAATAGTATTATTAAAAATTACATTATAATTAGAAGGACCACACCCATAAGCAGATAAATAAATAGGGTTAGATTCTTTTACAGTAATATCATTCCCTGCAATATAATTATAATGAGAATCCCCTAAAAGAATACAAGAATGAGTCCAAGATGCATTAAAAGCAGAACCTTTAGAGAAATACCAAGTTTCAAGCACATTATTTATAACATTAATATGATTTGAATAAAGTAAACGAATAGGATTACCACTAGCACTTTCGGTATAAATAACATTATTAGAAATTTCAATATAATCAGAATAAGTAACAAGGACACCATTAAATCCAGAGGCTATAGTATTATTGATTTTTAAATTTGAAACTTTTGCCATTCTATCTTCAGAACAAATTACTTCATGGAATTGTATAGTACAATCTTTAAGATAAGCATCCTGTGAAGTACTGGTAACAGTAACAGGAATAGTGAAAATCATTACTTCTATATCATTATAACTAAAATTCCCAGATAAATCCAAAGTATCATAAGGAGAAATTTTACTAGTGTCCACATATCCTTCTTCACTAAAATACTCATGAACATTAGATGCATTTAGTTTAATAACCTTTCCACTAGCTCTTAAATTATTTGAATCATCATTAGGAGTATTATTAGAAACCATAATATCATTAACACCAATAGAAGATTCTACTTGATAATCAGAACTAGCTAAACTTAAATCATTATTATGACTATTCTCTTGGAAATCAGTGCATACTATATCCGCATCAGTAGCACTAACACCCCCAATACTTATAATCATTAAAATAAATGTTAAAATTAAAATTTTATTTAAATATTTCATTTTATCACACAATAACTTTAATTATATTTTCAAAAAACTCAAATATGTTTTACAAATAATCAATTTAGATATAAAATTTATAAGTTATATGCAGACATGATTCAATATAATCATATACGATATATAGATGTAACAATATTAAAAAATATAAAATTATGATAACATTTATTTTAATAAATATATGCTTAATTAAATTAATATAATATATAAAAAGAAGTAAAATTAATAACCCTATAATAAAAATAAAGAAAGAATTTATAACAG
>JAKSUE010000161.1 GCA_024409165.1 archaeon | reverse complement strand
AAAAAAATAAATTAAAAATAGAATAGAATAAAAAAAGAAAAATAAATAACTAAAAATAGTTATTTACATCATAGGAGGCATTCCGCCCATACCGCCCATTCCACCCATACCAGGTGCAGGAGGCATTCCACTATGATCTAAGTTTTCATCTTCGTCTACTTTTTGAAGTGCACCAGCAGCTGCAACTAAATCATCAATACGTAAAATCATTTCAGTAGCTTCAGTAGCAGAACGTATAGCTTGTTTTTTGACTCTTTGAGGTTCTACAACACCTTGTTCAAACATGTCAACAACTTTACCTTCTAATACATTAAGACCCATGTTGATGTTATCTTCATGAGCAGCTCTTAATTCTACGAGTAAATCAATAGTGTCTAAACCACCGTTTTCAGCTAAGGTTTTAGGGATGACTTCTAAACTTTCAGCAAATGCAAGGATTGCTAATTGTTCTCTTCCACCTACAGTGTTAGCGTAAGCTCTTAATCTTCTTGCAGCTTCAATTTCGAAAGCTCCACCACCAACAACAACTTTACCATCTTCAACAGTAGCAACTACTACACCTAATGCATCTTCCATTGCTCTTACAATTTCAGATGAAATGTGTCTGGTACTTCCACGGATTAAGATAGAACTTGCTTTACCTTCAGCAACATCTTCAATAAAGGTTAACATTTGGTCAAATACTTTTTCTTGGTGTATGTAACCTGCATGTCCTAAGGTTTCAGGAGTTAAATCTTCAATATTAGTTACTAAAGTAGCGCCAGTAGCTTTCATGATTCTGTTTACATCAGATTTTTTAACTCTTTTGAAAGCCATAATCCCAGCTTTAGTTAAGTAATCTTGAACAGTTTCATCAATACCTTTTTGACAGAATAAAACATTAGCTCCAGAGTCAATGATTTTATCTGCAACTTCTTTAAGCATTTCATGTTCACTGTCTAAGAATACTTGCATTTGCATTGGATTTGTGAGATCGACTTTAGCATCAACATTTTTAAGTTCTAAAGGATATTTCATTAAAGCAATTTTACAATCTCTCATTTCTTTAGGCATAGTGTCTCTTACTCTACCTTGATCAATGAAAATTCCATCAACAATTTCAGATTCTTCAATAGAACCACCATTGATTCTGTGGATTTTAATGAGTTTTTTATCTACTTCTTCTCCCTCTTCAACTTTTAAAACAGCTTGAATAAGTAAATCTGCTAATTCGTCTTTAGCATAATCAGAACCTTTACCAGTCATTGCAGTTCTTGCAATGTTTAATAAAGTATCTTTATCTTTAGCATTAATTGCAATATCTTCCATAATTTCTAATACTTTAGCAACAGCTAATCTGTAACCTAAAAGAATAGTTGGAACAGGATTTCCATCTTCAATTAATTTCATAGCTTGTTTTAATAATTCACCAGCAACAATAACTGCAGTAGTTGTTCCATCTCCAACAGTATTTTCTTGTTTTCTAGCTACTTCTACAAGCATTTTAGCTGCAGGGTGTGCAATATCCATTTCTTGTAAAATTGTTACACCATCATTAGTAACAACAACATCACCCATTTTATCGACTAACATTTTGTCCATACCTTTTGGACCTAAAGTAGTTCTTACAATATCTGCAAGAATTTGACTTGCAAAAATATTCATTCTTAAAGCCTGAGATCCTTGGAATCTATCAGTATCTTGACGTAAGATAAACATTGGTTGATTAATATTTGCCATAATATCTCCTTAATTCTCTCTAATTATAATAATTTGTAAATATGAATAATTTAACCCAAATATAATATTAAATTTTTAAATTGTTTTTAAACATTGCATGATTTAAATATATTATAAAATATTAAATTATCTATATAAATTAAAATAGGTTTAAGATAATATAAAAAACTTTCGGTTAAATTGTTAAAATAAATTTTATAAAAAAAGTAAAAAATTAAAATAACTCCTAAAAAAATTTATATACTTTATTTTATAAAATAATAAACATAGGATTAATAAGTTAGTGTATATTTTTAAAAAAAATATATTCTGCATAAAAAAATAGAGAGATTAATTCTCTCTTTTTTTATAAAATATAATATAACAATAGTTATATAATCATAAAAATAAAAAAGTAGTTAAAAAAATTTAACTACAAAATCATATAAAAACTAAAAAACTAATTTTCTAACTAAAAAGGAGAATCCTTCTCAAGTAATGGGACAACAGTTTCTTTAAGATATTTAGGAATATCTAACTGTTGTGGGCAAATTTCAACACAAGCACCACATTCACTACATTCAGATGCTTTAGGATGTCCTCCATTTTTTGTCATGTTAATATAAGTTAAGGTAGGAATAGAGAAACCTTCAATTCCATTTCCAATTTTTTCAGAGTTGACTAATTCGAAATATCTTGAAATAGGCATTTCCATAGGACAATGACTTAAACAATATTTACAATAGGTACATGGAATTTCAATTTCAGATAAAATCATGGATGTGACTTTTTTAATGATTTCATGTTCTTCATCATTTAATGGTTTGAAGTTTTCCATGTATTTAAGATTGTCTTCTAATTGTTCTAAATTACTCATTCCACTTAAAACAGTTTGAACACCTTCAAGACCCATACAGAATCTAAGAGCCCAGGAAGCAATAGAATCATCACTATAATCAGTAAATACCTTTTTAACATCTTCAGGTAAATTTACTAACATTCCACCACGAATAGGTTCCATAACAATAATATCTACACCATGTTTATTAGCTACTTCACAACATTTTCCAGATTGAATTCCATCATTATCCCAATCAAGATAATTAACTTGAAGTTGAACAAACTCAATTTCTGGATGCTCAGTTAATATTTCTTCTAAAAAATCAGCATCATCATGAGTAGAAATACCAATATGTTTAACTTTACCAGCGCCCTTTAAATCACGAATAAACTTAAAAGAATCAAGATTTTTAAATCCATTATCAGTCCAACCAGTTGCATTATGAAGCATATAATAATCAAAATATTCAAGACCAGTACGTTCTATTTGTTTATCAAAGTAAACTTGAAACTCATCTTCACTTTTAGGCATATTATATATTGGTAATTTATCTGCTACAACATAAGCTTCACGTGGATATCTATCTACAACAGCTTCTTTAAAAGCAGTTTCACAGACACCACCATGATAATCAAAACCTAAATCAAAATAATTAAAACTTGACTCAAGATATCTATCAACCATCATTTTAACTAAATCAATATCAACAGAAGTCTCATCATCAATATCTTTTTGAGGTAACCTCATAAATCCAAAACCAAAATCAATCATACAAATAACTCCTTTATTCATTTTCTAAGCAATCTAAACAATCTAAACAAAATGATTCACCATTAACATATTTAATAAAAACCTCAGCAGTTTCCTCACCACAACAAGAACAAGTCACATTATCATACCTTTTAGCTTCATCTGGAAGCTCAATAACAGTAGGTTTAACCTCAAAAAGATCCTCGGAATCTGCATTATGAATATATTCAAATAGCTCAGCACGATTCATATTAAAATCTAATGGTTTAAGTACTAAACGAACACTTTCACCACTATTTCTATCATAAAAAGAAAAAGCCATTTTTCCAACAATATGGAAAATAAGATTACCTTTTCCTGCTGTACAACCAGTTATAACTTGAATAGCATCAATACAACATGCATCATTTTCACTAACACATACAATCTCTTCATCTAAAGAAAAATCAATATCTAAAAGTTCTTGAACATAAAGAGCAGCCCTATATCCTATTGCAAGCCCTGGACACTCATGACCATGAAACTCAAGACATTTATCCCAAAGTTCTTTATCAATCATTTAATCACCTGATAATAATAAAATAATATTAAAATAATAAAATAATATTAAAATAATAATAAAATAGTTAAA
>JAKSUE010000160.1 GCA_024409165.1 archaeon | reverse complement strand
AGCTTGTCTTAGGCTTTGAGCGATTAATTTAATAAATTGTTCGCTTGACGTTCGACTTTCGTGTTAATAATCGCTCAGATCCTAAGCTTGTCTTAGGCTTTGAGCGATTAATTTAATAAATTGTTCGCTTGACGTTCGATTTATTATATTTTATTATATATTTCTGAAAGGGGTGATTATATGTCAAAAGGTCAAATTAATAAACCAAGTAGTTATTTTTTTACATTTGTAATTTATCCAGAATTTACACAAGAAAAGCTTCTTTATGATTTAGGCTATGTCTTTATTAGTCCTATTCATAATAAAGTTGGTCTTACTGGCAAACCACATAAGCATGTTCTTATTAAGTCACCTAATAAAGTTACAGCTAATAAATTCTATGAGAAGCTTGTGTATCTTCTTGGTGGTGACTTTACTGGTCTTGCAGTTTTTATTGGTGAATTGCTGGTTCAAGATGTTTCTCAAATGATGAGATATTTTTATCATTTGGATAATCCTAATAAAGAAAGATTTGATTATGATAACAGTTATTTAAATTGTGATATATGCTTTTCACCTTATGTTGCTAAGGCTTTTGACTTAGAAATAACTAATATTTTAACTATAATGCTTTTGGGCTCTGGTATTCATACATTAGATTTTCTTTTTAAAAAGTCCAGTATTAATACTTTTGTCCTTCAGTATTGGCTTCGACAAGGTCGAAATCTTTATTATATTTCTAAATTACTTGACGAAAATTTAAAAAATAATATTGACACTTAATATAATTTAATGTATTTTATTATTAAGTTAATTATTTAAGACATTTTTAGAAAGGTTGGTGATTTATATGATGTCTTGTTATGCTTGTAAAATTAATATTGTTAATGCCTTCATTACAAAAGATGGTAAAAATTTAATTATGGAGTGTGTTGTTGATGATGGGCAGCAGAAACACGTTGCTACATTCTGGGAGAAGCCAGATAATTTCAAAGATGTTATTGATAACCACGTTGACAAATTTAATGCTGAATGTATTAAAGTTAATTACCAGTATAGAATAACTCGTAGGTTATAAAGGGGGTTATATGAATGATGATTTGGAACTTGATTTTTATATGGATAGTTATATGGACTTTGATTTTGATAATTCTACTGATAATGAATTATCTGAAGAAGAAGAAGCTGGCGAACTTATACAAGGATATGTTTTTGCAGATGAATTCTCTGAACAATTAGCTATTATTCAAGATAACCAGCAAGTTATTATTAATAATTTATCTTATCAAAGTAATATAATTACATTTGCTTTTATTGTTTTTCTTGGTGTGTTAGTTATGAAATGTTTATTGCATTTCTTTAATTAAAATAATTTAGAAAGAGAGGTGATTTTATGTTTCCATTTTTAGCAACTGCTGGTACTTTAACTGGTATCGACTGGGGCACGGTTATTACAGCTTCAAGCTTTCAGCCATTAATTGACGGAATTCTTGATATTCTCCCTGTATGTATCGCTGTGGTTATTCCTATGTTAGTTATCCGTAAAGGCTGGGATTTCCTTAAAGGAAATATTTATAGTGCGTAAGCACATTACATGCGAAATGCCCATTATCTAATTATAGGTAGTGGGTATTTTTCATTGAAAGGAGTTTTATGTATGAAGCTATTATTGAGTTTGCTTTTATTCTTTATATGTCTTGTCTTATATTACTGTTCTATTGTGGTGATATTTTATCTAAAAAATAAGAAACACTTTGAACCTAATATAAGCACTTTTAAAAAACCTAATAAAATTAAAATGCTGTTTTGGGATTTTCCTAAACAATTAGGTATTGATTTATCAAATAGAGACCCTAATTTTTTCAAGCCACAAGGTATAATTATTTTTACAGGTGAACAGGGATCTGGTAAAACTATGTCAATGATAAAATGTGCTACTGACTTAAAAGAACAATTTCCTAAATGTAAAATTATTTCTAATACTAATTTTACTTTACAGGATAAAGAAATGGAAAGCTGGCGCGATCTGACCGATTATAAAAATGGTGATAAAGGTGTCATTGTTGTATGGGATGAAATACAAAATGCTATGAATAGTCGCGCTTATAAAAATTTTCCTATGGAAATGGTAGGCGTTGTTACTCAAAATAGAAAAAATAAAAGAATTATTCTTTGTACGGCTCAATCCTTACATATGGTTGATAAAACTATTAGAGTGCAAATGTCACAAGAGAGACATTGTATTAATTTGTTCGGTGTTCTTAATATTGTTTTTAAATATAAATATCATTTTGATAGTGACGGCGAACCTATTAAAAAATCTTTTAAAGGTTTATATTTTTATTGTCAAAATGATAAGCTGCGCAATAGTTATGATACTTATAAAGTTATTGATGTTTTAAGCAAAACAGGCTTTAATGAAAGGAGTGTTTCAAATGATACAAAAATTATTTACAATGATAAAAAGAAGAAGTTTAAATGGTAGTATTTTTATATTGCCTGTTGTTTTAATGCTTATGGGTGCTAATCCTATGCAACCTACTATTAATGAACCGCCTTATATTATTGGTCCGACTCCTGATGGTACTATTACACAAGAAATGATTGATGTTGTTGTAGATGGTTTTACCCCTTTTATAACTGACGAACATTGGATGATTGTTATTGATGAAATTAATACTTACTATAATACGGCTTATTTTTATCTTTATAATAACCCTGAAACTTATGATTTATCCCGTTCTGATTTTTTAGCTGGTCGCTCTTATCGTTTTGACGCTACTTATTCTTCAGGACGTGAGATTGGATATATTAAACTGGATTTATCTCAGTCAAATTTTGGTTATGGTTCAGGATATGCAAAAACCTTTACTATTGATAGTCTTAATACTTATAATACAGGCTATGTTATTGCTTCATCCGATAACTTTATTCTTTCAGGTTCTAATCCTACTTGGATTATTTTTCAAAAGAATATTGAAGAACCTGAACCCGATTATCAAGGTCATCCTAAACCACCTGTATTTGATGGGGATTACCCTGATGAAATTCAGGATAGTTCTAATATTTTAACAAAAATATTTAATAGACTTGGTAAAATTGGAAATGATATAAGAGAATTTAATAACAATATTTTTGATAATTTCAAGGATTTTTTCAAGCCTTATTTGGATAATATCACGCAATGGATAAAAGATATAAGAGACTATATTTTTGAAGAACCAGATATGACTACTTGTGCCCAGCTTGTTAAAGAAAGTGGTATAGGACAATTATTGTCTGGTGCTAAAATTTGTTATGACTTATTTATTAATGCTGTTCGTGAAGCTGATGAGTTTAATTCTGTTCCCCGTTTTAGCTGGACATTTATTTTGTTAGAACATGAATTTACTATTGCTTATGATTTTGGTTGGTATAATTCAGATGTTAAAAGGCTCTTTCTTTCTGTCTTTATTCCTTTTTGGCTGCTTGGCTGTTTAATTTATTTATGTAAGATTATTCCAGATATGCTTTCTGGTGTTTCTGGTTTTAAAGGAGGTGACTAAATGATCAATGATACTTTAATTAGGTTATTATTTGAGTTTTTAGAACTTATTACGTCCTTTGACGATATAGAGGCTTTTTCGGAATTTGTAAGGCGTTTACTTGCTTTAATGTCTGGCGTTGTTGCTTATATTCCAACCTTTAAGAACTATTTATCACTTGTTTTTTATTTTATCCCTAAAGAATTGGTATTGCCTTTGCTTGAGATTTCTGCACTTGCTTTACTTGTACGCATGGCTGTTTCTATTAAAAAATTAATAGTTTAGTTATATCATTTTTGATATAACAGTTATATTTTTTTAGTATTATTCAAAATCTAATTTATTTGGTATAATTAATTTATCAAATTAAGAAAGGAATTTATATTATGAATGAAACTATTAAAACTAATTTAAAAAAAGCTCTTTTAAATGCTATTGTTGAAGATCGTATTATTGAATCCAGATATGAAGC
>JAKSUE010000016.1 GCA_024409165.1 archaeon | reverse complement strand
TCATCATCATCTTTTAAATCTATTTCATCATCAACTTTTAAATCATAATTATAAAAATCATTTTTATTAAATTCAATTACATATTTTGCTGGTTTTTGTGGTGTGTAAAATTTCCATGGTTTTAGATTAGCTATTTCGAATATTTTATTGTCAAATCCAATAAATACAATTGTTATTTCAAATCTCATAAAACAAGTATGAATAGCTGATCTCTTTCTATTATCTGATTTTGGTATTTCAAATAATAGTGGTATTTTGGCATGTTTTTTAAACATTAATCCTTTTAATCTTGATTTAAAATTATCTGCTATATTTACATCAAAATTTTCTAATTTTTCTTCTTTAATTTTAACTAATTTTTTTAATTTCATAACTATCAAATTTTATTATAATAACATTTATTTATATTTAAATTTAAATAATTATATATTATAATAAGTTGACTTTATCTTAATTTTACATGAATTTTACATGATTATAACTTAAGATTGTAACTTAATTATTAATATTGATTAATTAAAATCATTTCTTTAATTGTCAATAAAATAGTTAATATTTTCATATTAACAAATGTATATCATATTTATCTAATCTTAAATAATAGCGCTAAAGTTTAAGATTACTTAATATTAGAATTCTAATTAATTAAAAAACGTAATTAAAGGGATATTATGAGAAATATTTTTGTTGAAAAACTTAATCAACCTTATATTGAAAATGTCGACATTGAAATTGTAGAAAGAAAAGGTATTGGACACCCTGACAGTATCAGTGACGGTATTGCTGAATCTGTTAGCCGTGCTCTTTGTAAAATGTATATGGATGAGTTAGGTGGAGTTTTACACCACAACACTGACGAAGTTCAAATTACTGCAGGTAACTCTAATCCTAAGTTTGGTGGAGGAGAAATCTTAAAACCTATCGACATTCTCTTAACTGGTCGTGGAGTATCTGAATTTGAAGGTAAAAAATTACCTTTAGATGTAGTAGCTATTGAAGCTGCTAAAGAATTCTTAGATGACACTGTAATCAACTTAGATGTTAACAGTGACTGTGTTGTAGAATGTAAAATCGGTCACGGTTCTGGAGACCTTGTAGATGTATTTAGAAGAGAAGGTGCTCCTTCTTCTAACGATACTTCCTTTGGTGTAGGTTACGCTCCTTTCTCTGAAGTAGAAACTATCGTATATGAAACTGAAAAATTATTAAACTCTAAAGCATTTAAAGCTCAACACCCTGCTGTTGGGGAAGATATTAAAGTAATGGGTCTTCGTGAAGGAGACAAAATCACTTTAACCATCGGTTGTGCAATGGTATCTAAATATTTAGCTAACCGTGAAGAATATATTGCTGTAAGAGAAGAATTAAAAGATATTGCTATTGATTATGCAGCTAAATTCACTAACAGAGAAGTTAGTGTATTTGTAAACACTGCAGATAATGATGAAGCTACTGATGAATCTGGTTACTACTTAACCTGTACTGGTACTTCTGCTGAAATGGGAGACGATGGTTCTGTAGGTAGAGGTAACAGAGCAAACGGTTTAATCACCCCATGTAGACCAATGTCTATGGAAGCTTCCTCTGGTAAAAACCCAATTAACCACGTAGGTAAAATCTACAATCTCTTATCTAATAAAATCGCTCACGATGTTATTGATGAAGTTGAAGGTGTAAAACAAATTAACTTAATGATTTTATCTCAAATTGGTAAACCTATTGATCAACCTAAAGCTGCTTCTGCAGGTATTATCTTAGAAGATGGTTATGATATGGACAAAGTAAGTCCAAAAGTTAATGCAATCATTGACAAATGGTTAGAAGATATATCTGTAATTACTGAAGAAGTAGTTGAAGGTAAAGCTCAAACTTTCTAAGTTTTTAGCTTAAAGAATATTGTAGTTTAATACTACAAATATTCATTTCCTTTTACTAATATTCAATTTAATCATATTAAAATCACAATCATTTTATGATTTTAGTAATTACACATTTTTTTTAATATGATGAATTACTTTTTTTATTTTAGCTATTTTCTTTTTTAGTATTTTAAAAATTTAATAAAAAATTAAGATAGCATTATAATTTTTATTTATTTATTATTAAAGGAGACCAAATATGCCATTAAAAGAGGCAGAAAAATCATATGATTTTAAAAAAATTGAAAAGAAGATTCAGAACTTTTGGGAAGTATCTGATACTTATAATAAAACAAAAGAGCTTCGTGCTAATGGTCCGTCCTTTTCATTCTTAGATGGACCTCCATATTGTAGTGGTAAAATTCATTTAGGTACTACTTGGAATAAAGTTATTAAAGATACTTTATTACGTTATAAATCAATGAAAGGATTTAAAACAAGAAGACAACCTGGATGGGATACTCATGGATTACCTATTGAACATAAAGTGGAACAGTTAATGGGTTTCCAATCTAAACAAGAAATTGAAGAAACTATTGGAATAGCTGGTTTTATTGAAAAATGTAAAGAATTTGCTTTTGAAAATAAAGATGCTATGACTGAACAATTCAAAAGTTTAGGAGTATGGATGGACTGGGATAATCCTTATATTACTCTTGACCCTAAATATATGGAATCTGCATGGTGGACTCTTAAAAAAACTCATGAGAGAAATTTACTTACTAAAGATAAAAGAGTTATTAGTTGGTGTCCTCACTGTCAAACTGCTCTTGCTGCAGCTGAGATTGACTATACAGAAGGTGAAGATCCTTCTATCTATGTACGTTTCCCATTAGAAAATCCTATTGTTGATGGATTATCTGAAGAAGATGCTAAATTAAATCAATCTTTCTTAGTATGGACTACTACTCCATGGACTTTACCTGCTAACTTAGCTATTTGTTTAAATGAAGACTTTGATTATAATTTTGTTAAAATAACTCAAAAAATTGAAGGTCTTGGAATTCCTGAAGAAGGAGAAATTGTCCTTGTTGCAAAAGAGCTTACAGAAGCAGTTTTAGGTCCAATTGAAATTATTCACAAAAATAAGATTCCTAATCCTAATTATGATGAGGAAGTTGAGAAAGCTAAAGGCAAAAAAGAGAAAAAAGAGAAAAAATACCTTATTGAAGAAGAAACTGAAGTGATGTATGAAATTGTCAGAACAGTTAAAGGTAGCGAACTTATTGGCCTTAGTTATCAATATCCTTTAGCAGAACAAGTTCCAAAACAAATAGAACTTGAAAAAGAATATGAACTCCTTCATACTACTTTCCATGGAGACCATGTAGAACTTGGAGAAGGTACTGGTTTTGTACACACAGCACCAGGACACGGTCCAGACGACTTTGCTATTGGTCAAAAATTCGGACTTCCTATTCACTGTCCTGTTGATGATGCAGGTTGTTTCACAGAAGATGCTGGTATTTATGCAGATGGATACACTAAAGACTTAAATGATACTATTATCGCTGATTTAATTGCAAGTAATATAATGTATAAAAATACTACAATTAGTCACAGATACGGTGTATGTTGGAGATGTAAAACTCCTATTATTTACTTAGCTACTGAGCAATGGTTTATTAAAGTACCTGAAATTAAAGATAAAATGCTCTCAGAAATCGATAGAGTTGAATGGGTTCCTGAATGGGCAGGTGCTGGAAGATTCCATGATTGGGTAGAAAATGCTAAAGACTGGACTATTTCTCGTCAAAGATACTGGGGTATTCCAATTCCTATTTGGGTATGTCCAGATTGTGGTGAAATCCAAGTTATTGGTTCTGTAGCTGAACTTAAAGAAAAATCTATTAATGAAATCACTGCAAATGATGATGATTTAGTTCACAGACCTTATGTTGATGATATAATCATTAAATGTGAATGTGGAGCAGATTGTAAACGTATTCCTGATGTTCTTGATGTATGGATTGATTCAGGTGTTGCTAGTTTAGGTGGTATTTATTACCCAGAAGAACAAGCTGGTTTTGATGAATGGTACCCTTATGACTTTATTACAGAAGGTCACGACCAAACAAGAGGTTGGTTCTATTCTCAATTAGGTACTGGTGTAATAGCAATGGACAGAGCTCCATATAATAAAGTTTTAATGCACGGTTTTGTTCTTGATGAAGAAGGTAAGAAAATGAGTAAATCTTTAGGTAATGTAGTTCAACCTGAAGAAGTTATTGAAAAATACGGTGCAGATGTACTTAGATTCTACCTTTTATGGGCTTGTAAACCATGGGATGACATGAAATTTGTATGGGATGAATTAAACAATGTTAATAAAATGTTTAATATTTTATGGAATGTTTATGTATTCTCAACTACTTACATGGCTCTCGATGAATTTAATCCAGATAAATGTATTTTAGATGGCCCTGATAAGAATGTAACCCTTAGAAATGAAGATAAATGGATTCTTTCCCGTGTTAACTCTTTAGCTAAAGATGTTGGAGAACATATTAATGATGTTTACTTCCACTTAGCTACAAGAAAAATCATGGACTTTATACTTGAAGATTTAAGTAGATGGTATGTAAGATTAATCAGAGGAAGAACCTGGGTAGAAAGTGATGATCCAGATAAACTTGGTGCATATTGGTCACTTTACACTACTCTTGATACTTTAATGCACTTAATGGCTCCAATTACTCCTCATTTAGCTGAAGAAGTCTATGAAAACCTTGTTAAAAATGTTAAAGCTGAATACAATGAAAGTATTCACATGGATGACTGGCTTGTAAATGAAGATTTAATTGATTTAGAACTTGAATCTAAAATGGATAATGTTCGTCAAATCATCGAAGCAGCTGCAAGAGCAAGAGATGTTGCAAGATATAAACTCAGATGGCCTGTAAGTGATATTACAGTTGTAGCTCAAGATGAAGATGTATTAGAAGGTGTAAAATTCTTAGAAGATGTAATTAAAGACCAATCTAATACTAAAGAAGTTATCACAGCTAAAGAATTCCCAGATTTAACATTTATACCTAAACCAAACCTTAAAACCTTAGGTCCAAGACTTAAAGGAGATATGGGTATTGTCCAAAAATTCTTTGCTCAAGCTAAAGCTGAAGGTATTGGTAATGATATCAAAGCAGAACTTGATTCTACTGGAAAATATGTTGTTAAAGGTGAAGATAGAGAAGGTAATATGAAAGAAATTGAACTTTCAGTTGAAGACGTACTCTATGAAACCGAACTTCCAGAAGAAGTAGTAAGTGCTGAATTTGATGGTGGTAATGTATTTGTTAATACAAAAATCACTCCTGAAATCTTTGCTGAAGCTATGGCTCGTGAACTTATTAGAAGAATCCAAGATATGAGAAAAGATATGGATTTAGATGTTGAAGCTAATATTGGTGTAATGGTTAATACTAACTCAGAATTTAAAGAAATTCTTGAAAAACAAACTGAATTAGTTTCTGATGAAGTAAGAGCAAACTCACTTGTAATCTTTGATGGAGATGCTTGTGATGTTTGTACTGATAAAGGCACTGATGAATCTGTAGATGATATATCTGTTGAATATTCAAAAGAATGGGAGATTGAAGATAATAAAGTAATCATCTCCGTTGTTAAATTGTAGGTGTTATGAATGACCTTAGAAAACTCTGAAGTAGAATATATTGAAGGAATTCTTGGAAGAGAAATGAATGAACTTGAAGAAGGAATGTTAGATGTAATGTTCTCAGAACATTGTTCTTATAAAAGTAGTAGACCAATTTTAAGATTATTCCCTACTGAAGGAGAAAATATTATTTTAGGTCCTGGTGATGATGCAGGTCTTGTATCTATTACAGATGAGTATGCACTTGCTGTAGGTATGGAAAGTCACAATCACCCTTCTGCTATTGAACCTTATGGAGGAGCAGGAACTGGAATTGGTGGAATTTTAAGAGATATTATATCTATGGGTGCTATGCCAATTGCACTTCTTGACAGTCTTCGTTTTGGTCCTCTTGATGATCAAAAATCTAAATATTTATTTGAACATGTTGTTGAAGGAATTTCTGATTATGGTAATAGAGTAGGTGTTCCTACTGTTGCTGGCGAAATTGAATTTGATGAATCTTTCAGAACAAATCCTCTTGTAAATGTATTATGTGCAGGACTTGTTAAAAAAGATGAAATTGTCCGTGGTATTGCTCCAAATGTAGGTGATGTTTTCTTACTTATGGGAGGTACTACAGGAAGAGATGGAATTCATGGAGTAACTTTTGCTTCTGAAGAGTTAACTTCTGATTCTGAAACTGAAGATAGACCAGCTGTTCAAGTAGCTGACCCATTTACTAAAAAAAGAGTTCTTGAAGCTTCACTTGAAATCTTAGATAAAATAGATGTTTCAGGTGTTAAAGATTTAGGTGGTGGAGGTTTAACTTGTTGTATTTCTGAACTTGTTGATTCCTCTGAAAATGGTGCTATAGTAGACCTTAGAGCTATTCCTCTTCGTGAAACTGGAATGACTCCTTATGAAATTATGCTTTCTGAATCTCAAGAACGTATGATTTTTGTAATCAATCCTAAATATGTTGAAGAAGCGATGGCTATTTGTGATAAACATGAAATCCCATCAGCTGTTATTGGTGAAGTTGTAGATGGAAACAACATGATTGTAAAAGACTTTGAAGCTGATGAAGAAAAGTCTGTTCTTTGTGATTTACCAACTATTCTTTTAGCTGATCCTCCTTCCCTTGATAGAGAAATGAGACCTCCTGTAAAAGATGATAATCTTGTTGAAGTAGAAGATATTGAAGTAGCAGAAGCTATTATTAAATTATTATCTTCCCCAAATATTGCAAGTAAAAGTTGGGTCTACAAACAATATGACCATGAAGTTCAAACCAGAACTGCAATTAAACCTGGTGACGATGCAGCTGTTTTAAAAATCGATGATGAAACTGCTATTGCACTTACTGCTGACTCCAACACTGTTCATACTAAACTCTCTCCATATGATGGAGGAGCTGGAAGTGTAGCAGAAGCTATTCGTAATGTAGTTTCAATGGGTGCTAAACCTTATGCTGTTGTCGATTGTTTAAACTTTGGTAACCCTGAAACTCCTGAAATTCTCTGGCAATTCAAAGAATGTATTAAAGGAATGTCTGATATTGCAGAAGCATTCGAATCCCCTGTTATCAGTGGAAATGTAAGTTTTTATAATGAAACTGAAGGTATTAAAATCAACCCTACTCCTGCTGTTGGTGTAATTGGTGTTGAAAGTCTTAAAAATATCAGAACCCTTCCATTTAAAAATGAAGGAGATAAAATCTTAATCTTAGGAAAAACCTATGATGAAGTAAATGGTTCTGAATATCACAGAGCACTCTTTGGCCTTGAACAAGGTGAAGCTCCTAAAATCAGAATCGATGATGAATTAGCTACAGCTAATACTCTCCTTGATTTAATTGATAATGATGGAGATTACACTGAATATATCGAAGGTAAAGATGTACTTAACATCAATGCAACCCACGACTGTTCTGCAGGTGGAATAGCTATTGCATTATCTGAAATGGCTATTAAATCCAACTTAGGTTGTGAAATTGACCTTTCTGCAGTTCCTACTGAAGGAGATATCTCTATTAATAATTTATTATTCTCAGAATCCCATGGCCGTTACATTGTAACTGTCAAAGCAGATGCTGTAGATGATATTTTAGCTAATATTGATGTTCCATGTGCAGTCATTGGTGAAGTCAAAGGAAATTCATTAAAAATCTTAAACAAAGATGAAACTATTGCAGATTTATCTGTTGAAGATTTAAATGAAGCTTACCATGGTGTAATCGAACAATACATGGCTTAAATTTAATTTAAGAGATTTTTATCTCTTATTTTCTATTTTTTTATTATTCTATTTTTTGTTTTATTTATTTATTTTACTATGTGTTATTATGAATGGTATTTGGTATTATGCAATAGCTTTTGTTGTAATATGGGTTGTTGCAATTGTGTTTAAAAAGTATCTTGAAGGATATGGTGTTGAAGTAACTTTTCCAGTTCTTATGTGGAAAACTCAAAGACTTAGAGGATTTATTGATAAAATAGCTAATTTATCAAAAAGATTCTGGAAGTGGTTTATGAATATTGGAATAGTTATTTCTGTTATTTTTATGGTTATAATGGCTATTACTTTAGTTTATTCTTTAACTATGATAACAACTACTCCTTCTGTTAGTTTACTTCTTCCAGGTGTAGATGTTCCAGGTTCTCCAATTTTTATTCCATTTTTCTATGGTTTTGTTGCTCTTGCTACTGTTATTATTGTTCATGAATTTTCTCATGGGATTCTTGCAAGAGTTGAAAATGTTTCTCTTAAATCAATTGGACTCTTATTATTTGCTATTTTACCTGGTGCTTTTGTTGAACCTGATGAAGAGGATATGGAAAATATTTCAAAACCAGGTAAACTTCGTATTTATGCTGCTGGATCTATGGGTAATCTTTCCCTTGCAGCTATTGCATTAGTTTTGATGATGGTATGTTCAGCATTTATTGTTCCTGCATGTTTCCATGAAGATGGAATTGAAATTGATAGAATTGTATCTGGTAGTCCTGCTGAAGGATATCTTAAATCTGGTATGGTAATTAAATCTATTAATAATCATTCTATTACAGATTCTGAATCTTATGTTAATTCAGTATCATATTTAAAACCAAATTCAATAGTTACTGTTGGAACTGACCAAGGAAATATAGAATTTAAAGGTTCTGTTAATCCAAATAATAAATCTTTAGGTTATATGGGAGTTCAAGCTCAAAAACACTACTCATTAAATGATGGATTTGATAATCAACCGTTCTCTCCAATAATGTGGATTTTAATCCAACTTCCTCAGTTATTTATGTGGATTGCACTTCTTAACTTTGCTGTTGGTACATTTAACTTATTACCGATGAAACCTTTAGATGGTGGACACATCTTTGAAACATTATTATCCTATGTTTGTTCTGATATGATTTTAAAAGCTATTGTAACTTTTGTATCATATCTTATGGCTATGATTATTATAATTAGTTTAGTTTATAGTTTTATGATATGAATTAGTTATTATCATTTGCTATCATTTACCTAAAATTTACCATCATTTACTATAAACAATTTTTCTTTTTTTCTAAACTATCATTTAATTAAATATAGATAGTTTTATTTTTATACTTTTATCAATCCTATATGATTTTATGATAGCTATTTTTATTTTAATTAATTTAATTTTATAATAAGTTTATTATAATAAATAATATCTATATATAGGTTATATAATTAGTATAAAAATAGTAGAATTGGTTTTAGAATAAGTTAAATAATTACTGTTAAAAATTTAAAAAATTTAAAAAATAAAAAAAGTAAAAAAGGATTATAATTATAATCCGTATCTTTCTTTGATTCCTTCTAAGATTCTGGAGTGACGTCCTTCATCTTTGGAACTTTCTCTGAAGAAGTCAGCTGCGTCTTCGATACCTGCTTCAGCTGCAATTTCAGAAGCTTCTCTTTTTTCGACGTTAGCCATTAATTCTCCTTCTAACATCATGTCGATGCTTTCGGATAAAGTTGGTTTGATAACACCGTTCATTTCAGCAAATCTTGCTGCATGTTCAGCTTCTTCAAATGCTAATCTTTTGAATACTTCGCCTAATTCTCCGTAACCTTCGGTAGATGCTTGTCTAGCCATAGCCATGTAAATACCTACTTCTTGACATTCACCCATGTAATTAGCTTGTACATGTTTTTCTACAGGAGTTCCTTTAGTTACTCCAATTTCTCTTTCATATTCAGCCATAATTTTGCCTCCATATTTTAATAATTATTTATTGATAAATCAATATTTTAAATAAAATTATAATTTATATTTATGTATTGATAATCAATAATAGATTATATAAAAATTAAAATAATTTTTTATATACTTCTATTATGTTTATCCTTTTATTTAAATTTAATTTTAATTTCTTTATTAATTTAACCTTTAATTTAAATTATAAGTCTAATTTTTTAGCTTCTTCTACTAATTTTTGACCTAATTTATAGCTGTCTAAGTCATTGTCTCCATCAGGTACATAATAGATTTCTTGTTGATCTACTACATTGAATCCACAGCTATTTAATTCTTCAGCTATAAATTCAGGAGCTCCACCACGGCCTCCCATGGAACCAAAGGTTACAGCAGGTCTTACAAAACCAGTTCTGTTAAAGTGGAGACCTTTTAAGTAGTACATAATGTCACCAATACTTGGGAATGGTAAATCGTTAATTGTTGGAATACCAAATGCAACAGCTTTACTTGTTAAGATACTTTTAACGATTTCACTTCTTTCATCTTCGTGTAAGAAGTACATTTCTACATCATATCCTTCAGCCATTACACCTTCAGCTACTTGATGAGCCATTTTTTGGGTAGAGTAATGCATAGTGTCGTAAATAATAGTTACTTTGTCTTCTGCACGTTTACCAGTTGCCCATTCACTGTATGCACCAATAATTTTCATTGGGTCAGTCCAGATTTGTCCGTGGGAAGGAGCAATCATTTTAACTTGATCAAGTAAACCTAATTCAATAATTTCATCAAATTTATTAAGTACTTTTTTAGAGAGAGGTACAATTAAGTTACCGTAGAATTTTTGTGCTGCATCCATTAAGACATATTCAGGAATGTCTGTGTCAAGTCTTTTAGAGTAACATAAGTGTTGACCAAATGCATCGTTAGGGAATAAAATTCCATCTTCAGCAAGTAAGGTAAACATACTGTCAGGCCAGTGGAGTAAGAATGCATCTAAGAATGCTAAGGTTTTTCCACCTAAATCAAGAGCATCTCCAGTTCCTACAATATTAAAATCAGCTTTTTCTAATTTAGGATAATGTCTGAGTAATCCTTTTACAGCAATTTCACTACAATAAATTGGTGCATCGAATCTTTTCCATAAGTCGTATAAAACACCACTGTGGTCTTTTTCTACGTGGTTTTGAACAATATAGTCAACTTTAACTTCTCTTCCTTCTTGTTCAAATGCATCTTCGATACGAGACATCATTTCTTCAGTTTTACCAGGATATGCATTATCAATAATAGCTACTTTCTCACCAAATACAATATAAGCATTGTAAGTAGTTCCATCTAAAGTATATCCATGATAAGTTCTTAAATCCCAGTCAAGTACACCAATCCAGTATACTCCATCACCAATTTTTTCAGCTTTAGCTTTCATTTAAATATCTCCATATGTTAATTAAAATTAATATTATTGCTTTATTAACTTTTTATTATTAATTAGGTTCATTATATAATATTTTTTAGCTATTAATAATTGTTCGTTTAATAATAAATAGTTAGTAATAATATAAACAATATATTATTTTATTAATATTTAAAGTTTTTGTTTTAATCTTATAAAACAAGTCTTTGATTATAGTTTCACTTATTAAAAACAAACAATATTATTTTTTATTTAAAATTCTTCAATATAATACTAAATTTTCTGAAAAATGTATATTTAATATAAAATTATTTAATATTTTTTTAATTAGTTTGTTTTTATATATGGTAACTATAAAACATTTTGTATAAATAAGAACA
>JAKSUE010000159.1 GCA_024409165.1 archaeon | reverse complement strand
TTTGAAGCTTATATGAGTAAAAGGGCTAATACTAAATTATTTATAGCTATTAGTGGATTATCTGCTCTTGTAGCTGGATCTGTTGTGGCTTTGAGTGAGAAACCTGTGATTGGTGTTCCTTGTTCTAATGCATTGAATGGTCAAGATGCTTTACTTACTATGGCAAACATGCCTCCTGGTGTACCGATTGGAACTGTTGGAATTGATAATGGTAGGAATGCTGCAATATCAG
The DNA here is from genome assembly GCA_024409165.1 of archaeon. GTDB lineage: Archaea > Methanobacteriota > Methanobacteria > Methanobacteriales > Methanobacteriaceae > Methanobrevibacter. Next base: position 3,769 of record JAKSUE010000159.1, on the reverse strand, counting down.
CTGCTGAAATACTTGCCATTTCAGATGAGAAAATAGAAGCTAATTTAAAATGGATTAAATATAAAACAGCTGATTTATGATTAAATTATAATAATTAATAATATTATAGATTAAAACATAGAGGATAAAGATGGAAATTAAAAATTCAAACCGTATTTTCTATTATGATGCTTTAAAAGCACTGGCAATTATTGGAGTAATAGCTTGCCATGTTTCATCAAGCTTCGTGACAAATATGAATATAATTAATACTCCTGGATGGGTTCTATCTGTATTCTTTAATTGTTTCAGAGATTTTAGTATTCCTATTTTTGTAATGGTTAGTGGAGCATTACTTGTAAATAAAGATTATCAACTTAAAACATTCATTAAAAAGAAATTTAATAGAATTTTAATTCCTTATATTTTTTGGGTTATACTATTTATATTATTTGCTATGATTACTTTTACTTTAGGTTTAAGTATAGGTAAAGTAAACCAGATATCTTTATCTTTTATTTATAAAATAATATTTGGTTATCCTGGATATGCAAGAGTATTTTGGTTTGTATGGATGATTTTAGTAGTTTATATTATATTATTTCTATTAAATAAAATAATCAAAAGAGTCAATATTAAAAACTTTAACTCAAAAGTTTATAAATCAATATTATTATTGTTATTAATTTATAGTATTATAGTTACTTTAAAATTATTCAATCCTATGCACCATACATTTATTTATTATCTATCTTTCACAGGTTATGGAGTATTGGGTTATTATCTTGCTAAAACAGATTTTACAAATACAAAATTTGGAAAAGCAATTCATATAAATGATAAAAAAATATTAATTGCATCATTTATCTTAAGTATACTATTCTACATAATATTGTTATTAGATGTTATAATATTAAGTAATGATGCAGGAAAATATACAAGCCTTTCACATTTTAATATAATAAAATTAATTTTAGCAACAAATATATTCTTATTCTTTAGATACTTTGAAGAATATGATGGTAAAATTATAAAATCAAATTATAATAAAATCAAAGAGGGATTACTTGGAAAATTAATCAATTCATTAAGTAAATATAGTTTTGGAATATATTTAAGTCATATGTTAGTGTTGAAATTTTATTTAATTTATGTATTACAAATAAATTTAAGAAATCATAACCCTATAAAATGGGTTCCATTTTTATTAATAATAACATTAATAACAAGTTGGATTATTATTTGGGCTATGAGTAAAGTCCCATATTTAAATAAAGTATCAGGAGTATAATAATTATTATAATTAAATTATATATTAATAAGGTGAAAAAATGATTGATATTTAATAAAAAATGATGAAGAAAATAAAGATTTTGATTGTATTAAAGGTAAACATACAAATATTGAGTTAGAGGACTACCTTAACTATTATTGTAATTATTGGAAGTTAAAAGAATAATTCACTTTATTAACATGAAAAATTTAAAATAATAAAATTCGATTATCTAAAAAAAGTATCATAATTTTTAATAAATGAAAGGTGGGAAAATGAAAGATATGAAAATTATTCAGATTGGAGAGAAGTTGAGTGCTGAGTATGAAGCTGCTAAGGTACTTAGACAATATCCAAAAGATACTGTGATTTTGAAAAATATTGAGGGATATGATATTCCTGTTGTGTCTGGGATATGTAATACTAGGGAGAAGATTGCTAAATCTTTGAATTGTGAGGTTAGTGAAATAACTCAGAAGGTTATTGATGGGATGAATAATCCTGTTCCTGTGACTAATTTTATTGATTTGAAGGATGAATATACTACAAAAAGAGCTAATCTTGAAAAAATTCCTATTTTAACTCATTATAAGCGTGATGGTGGGGCTTATATAACTGCTGGTGTTGTATTTGCTCGTGATCCTGAGACTGGGATTCAGAATGCTTCAATTCATAGAATGATGGTGATTGATAAGAATCATTTAGCTATTCGTTTAGTACCAAGAAACTTATACACTTATTTCCATAAGGCAGAAGAGATGGGAAAAGACTTAGATATTGCAATAGCTATTGGAATGGAACCTTCTACTCTTCTTGCAAGTACTACTTCAATACCAATTGATGCTGATGAGATGGAAGTGGCTAATGCTTTTAAAGATGGGGAACTTACTCTTGTAAATTGTGCTCATGGCTTAAAGGTGCCTGATGCAGATATTATACTTGAGGGTAAGTTATTAGCTGGTGAGAGAGCTAAAGAAGGTCCATTTGTAGATTTAACTGATACTTATGATTTAATTCGTGACGAACCTGTGATAAAATTAAATAAAATGCACTTTAAGGAGAATGCTATGTATCATGCTATTTTACCTGCAGGATTCGAACACAAACTTTTACAAGGTTTACCACAAGAACCAAGAATATTTAATGCTGTTAAAAATACTGTTCCTACCTTACAAAATGTTGTTTTAACAGAAGGTGGTTGTTGTTGGTTACATGCAGCTGTATCTATTAAGAAACAAACTCAAGGTGATGGTAAAAACGTTATTATGGCTGCACTTGCAGCTCATCCTTCATTAAAACATGTTGTAGTTGTTGATGAGGATGTTGATATTTTTGACCCACAAGATATTGAGTATGCAATAGCTACAAGAGTAAAAGGTGATGATGATATTATTATTGTACCTAAAGCAAGAGGTTCTTCCCTTGATCCTGTAGCGTCTGAGGTAGATGGAACAACTACAAAAGTAGGTATAGATGCAACTAAATCTATTTTAGAACCTCATAAATTCGAGAGAGTTAGTTTTAGTGAATAATTATATTTTTAGAATATTAGATTATAAAATAACAAGGATAGGTATAGAAAATGGAAGTTGGAATAATAGGAGCTGGGGCACTTGGAACTGCATTAGCTCAAACAGTGGCTCATAATGTAGAAACTGTACAATTATATTTAAGAAGAGATAGTTTAGCTAATGAGATAAATGATATTCATATTAATACAGAATATTATCCAAATACTGTATTACAAGATAATATCATAGCTACTACTGAGTTAAATGATTTGAAAAATTGTGAAATTATATTTTTATCTATTCCTTCATCTGCATTTAGAACTACTCTTAAAGACCTTAAAGAAATTATATTTGATGAAACTATCCTTGTTACAACTGCAAAAGGAATAGAATATCCTTCACTTAAAACAATGGGAAATTTAATTGAGGAATACTTTAATGACCAGTATGTGGCTTTATCTGGTCCTAATTTTGCATCTGAAATTATTCTTAATTTACCTACTGTATCTAATATTGCATCAAGAAATATGGAAAATGCTAAAAAAGTTAAAGAGGTTTTAGCAACTTCTCAATTTAAAGTAAAAATTATTGATGATGTAATTGGCCTTGAATTATGTGGTGTTATTAAAAACATAAATGCAATAGCTAATGGTATTTGTGAAGGTATGAATATTAATGAAAATGCAAGATATGGTGTTTTAACTAAAGGATTTAATGATACTATAAAAATAATTGAAGGCACAGGGGGAGAAAAATCTACAGTAGAAGAGTACTGTGGATTTGGAGATCTTGTTCTTACATCAACTTCAAGTGAAAGTAGAAATCATACACTTGGAATGCTTTATGGTCAACGTATAATTGTTGATGAAAAAGCAAGTGGAATTGTTTTTGAAGGTAAAAACTCAATTATGGGTGTTAAAGATATTTGTAAGAATAATAATGTGAATAGTGTAATAGTAGATTTTGTTTATGATGTTATTATAAAACAAATTCCTCCTAAAATAGC
>JAKSUE010000158.1 GCA_024409165.1 archaeon | reverse complement strand
TAATTGGCATGTTAAGTGGATTGCCACTTAATTTGGGTTAGTGATTTATGGGTTAAAATGTAAGTAGAAAAATAGTAAAGTATATATTAGTTGTCTATCATATTATATAATGTTATTACTATAACATGACGACAATTTTTTAGATGATATGATTAGTGTAATAGATTAATTATTCATCTTTTTATTAATTACATTTAACTGACGAATATTTATGTAATTTTTATTTATGTATACTTTAAATCATAATTTTAACTTTCTAAATTTTTAGTTTTAGTTAATTTATGTAATTTACTTAATTAATTTGTTAATTACTTATTTATTTAATTTAGTTAGTTTTAGTTATGAGAATTATTAAAAAAACAAATTAGGTGAGAACATGCCTGCAAATAGATTTAGATCAAGTTCATATAAAAAAACACAAACAAAAACTCCTGGTGGAGTTAATGTTTTAAGATACAAAAAGAAAAAACCATCTAAGCATGTATGTGCTGAATGTGGTGCTGTATTACATGGTGTTCCAAGAGGACGTCCTTATGAGATTGGTAAATTAGCAAAATCTCAAAAAAGACCAAACCGTCCATACGGTGGATACTTATGTCCAAAATGTGCTCGTAAACATTTCAAAGAAGAGGCAAGAAAATAATGATAATAACAATCGGTGGTGTAGCAGGTAGTGGAACTACAACAGCTGCTAAATTATTATGTGAAAAATTAGGTTATCCTTTTGTTTCAGCTGGAGGTATTTTTAGACAAATGGCTGCTGAACACGGTATGTCTGTTGTTGAATTTAATAAATACTCCGAAAATAATATAGACATCGATATTGAATTAGATAAAAGACAAGCTCAAATAGCTCAAGAGGCAGAAAATCTTGTTGTTGAAGGTAGACTTTCTTCATACTTTATTGATGCAGATTTAAAAGTCTATTTCACAGCTCCATTAGATATTAGAGCTCAACGTGTCTGTGATAGAGAAAATAAATCTCTTGAACAAGCAAAACAAGAAATCTTAACTCGTGAGGAAAGTGAAGCTTTAAGATATAAAAAAATCCATAATATTGATATTAATAATATGGATATTTATGATTTAATTATTAATACTAACAGTTTCAATCCTGATAGTATTGTAGAAATTATTTTAACAACATTAAAGGTGATATAATGGCATCTATAGAAGTAGGTAGAAAATGTATTAAAACCGCTGGTAGAGAAGCAGGTAAAGAATGTGAAATTGTTGCAATTATTGATGAAAACTTCGTAGAAGTAAAAGGAGACGAAGTTAGAAACAGACGTTGTAACATTAACCACTTAGAACCTCTCGCAGAATAAGTGTTTTATACAACTTTTATATTATAATTCATCAATGATGAATTAAATTTTATTTAAATTCAATAGCTATTTTTTAGCTATTATCTATTTTTTTATTTTTCTTTTTTTCTTAACTTTTTTATTAATTAACTTATTTTTATTAATAAACTTTTTATTAACTAATTACTTTATTCAACTTATTTTTATTAATTAACTTTATTTATTATAAAAAACTAATTTATATTATATACTTTTATTATATATTCAACTTTAGCTAGCTATTTATGCTATGGTATTACGGAGATTTAATATGGATAATTTATTAGTAAAATCAAATTGTGAAACAAATCCAGAATATGGTTGTAATCCCTATGAGAGACCTATTGAAGAGCATATAGCTAAAGGTGTTATTAATTTAGATAAACCCTCAGGTCCTACTTCTCATGAAGTTGATTCTTGGGTTAAAAGAATACTTGGTTGTAATAAAACAGGTCACGGAGGAACTCTTGATCCAAAAGTCACAGGAGTTTTACCAATTGGTATCAATTCTGCTACAAGAGTCAGTCAACTTCTCCTTCCTGCAGGTAAAGAATATGTATGTCTCATGACATTTCATAAAGATATTAATGAAGACAGAGTACGTGAAGTCTTTGATGAATTTACTGGTAAGATTTATCAAACACCACCTGTTAAATCAGCGGTCAAACGTGAATTAAGAGTTAGAAATATTTATTACTCTACCATTTATGAAATCAACGAAAGAGATGTCTTATTCAGAATAGGTTGTGAAGCAGGAACCTATGTAAGAACCTACTGTCATGATATAGGTGAAGCTATTGGTTGTGGAGCACACATGGCAGAACTCAGACGTACCCAAGCAGGGCCCTTTAATGAACGTGATGAAAGTTTAGTAAACTTACATGATTTAACTGATGCTTATCACTTCTGGAAAGAAGATGGTGATGAATCTTTCATTAGAAAAGCTATTCAACCAATGGAATTTGCAAGTTCACATCTTCCGAAAATATACATAAAAGATTCAGCAGTTGAAGCAATATGCCACGGTGCAAAATTAGCTGCTGGTGGAATTGCATCACTCTCAAAAGATATTCAAAAAGGAGACTTAGTAGCTATTCACACATTAAAAGGAGAATTAGTTGCTTCTGGAAATTCATTATTCTCTTCCAAAGAAATTTTATCTGCTGATTCTGGTTTGATGGTTGATATAAATAAAGTATTTATGGATACAGGTATTTATCCAAAAGGATGGAAATAGTTAAAATTTTCATCTTAACTATTTTTTTAATTAAATAAATTAATAATCTATCTAATCATTAACTATTTAATAATATTAAATTTTATAATTTTTCATATGAATCATTACTTACTTTGTAATTTGGTTTATGAACATTAAAAGAAGTAATTAAATTCACATAATCATTCATAATTTCTGTTCTATTAAAAGAAGCAATCTCGATTGTATAAAGATTATTTTCTCTTAAAATGTTATATTGTTCTATCTCAAACTCTTTTTCATCTTTAATAATTTTAAATATAACATCCCATGCTTGAATATGTTCATCTTTTAAAACTTTTGAATCTTTAATTTTCCATTCTCTTGCTTTGAAATCAGATTCAACTATTTCTTTCATATCTTCAATGTTATTAGTAACACATGGTGAAACAGATACAGTAATTACACTATTATATTTTGGATCATGTAACTTTGCAACAACAAATTCATTATCTGCTTCTAAATATTTCCAATGAAAAGGATGTTGGAATGAAATATATCTATTATTAAATCCTTTTTTAAAATCTTGAGTATTAACATTACCACAACTATGCATTCAAATCACTTTTTCAATATTTATAATAATTATAATTATATTATATTTTTCATTATATTAAATCTTTATAAAATCAAAAATAATAATTATCTAAAATCATGTAAAATCTATAAAATTATTACTAAATTTTCATAAGAATTATGAATAAAATTACACGATAAAGTAAAATTAATCCAAGTCCTCCTAAAAGACCAGTTATCAACCTAAGTCTATTATTGCTTTCACGTTTCTTTAATAATTGTGTAGTGCCATCTATACCTGCTGGAATTAATAAGAGTACAGATATACTCAGTAGTATAATTATACTAAAGTAGTTAGAATTACTAATCATATAATTAAAATCAATAGGATAAAATTTTAAAATAATTATACTTAAAATTCCACTTATATAAAAACCAGTACATCTTGCACATACAGGAAACTGATGACCTTTGTAAAAGAAACTACGTTCAGGTTTTCTATGACAAATATATTTTGTATATTTTTTTAATTCCATAATATCTTGATTAAATTAATTTTATCATATTTCATAATATTGATTAAATAAACTTTATATGGATTATTGTTATTGTTGTTATTATTATTTAAGCTATGGTTATTAAAATAGTTAAAATAGCTACTACTAATAATACACCACAACAAGATTCAGTTTTTGAACTACTGGATCTGTCATCTCCATTTACCATTTCATCAATTATATAAAAATCTTCAGGATGTTCTTCAAAATCAAAAAAATCATCATGCATATTTTTATCCTCCCATTTTGATAATAATCTTGATAATATGAAATGGGTCATCGCTATCAAGACCCCGAATAAAATCATTTTGTAGAAACTCTATGTCCATAATAGT
>JAKSUE010000157.1 GCA_024409165.1 archaeon | reverse complement strand
AAAATATATCAATATATTTATATATTTTTCTTAAATACCTTTTTTCTTTTTTTATAATATCATTAAAATAAGTGAAAAAAGTTATGATATTTTAATGTTGTAATTCTAAAAAAACATGTAATCCTGTTTTTAATCTTTTTTCAAAGTTCTCTTCCATAACCATAATAATTTCATTTCTTTTAAAAAATGATTTTGTCTCATGTAAACTATCCATATTTGTGTGAATAAAAATTTTTTTACAAGTACTACAAATTATTCAGTAAAAAAACAATAATACCATAAAAAATTAATAGATTAAATTTTTTTACTTATAAAACTCATTCAATTAATCATCCAATTTTTATAAAAAAAAACAAGGAATTTAATGAATTTAATAATTATGCCTAAGCCTAATCCTCCTAAAAGACCAGTGCTTAATCTTAAGATATTATTACTTTCTCTAAATTTTATAAATTGAGTAAATCCATCTATAAATGCAGGAAACAATAATAATAGAGCACAGATTAATAAATAAAGATTATAACTAACATGGAAATAATAGGTATAAATAAAGTAGAGAGCAAGACTTATATAAAATCCAGTGCATCTTGCACATACTGGAAATTGATAACTTTTTATAAAAAAACTTCGCTCTGGTTTTCTATGACATAAAAATTTAGTATAATCCATCGCTATGCTCCTTTTTTTATTCTTAGCTTTAAAATGCTTAAATTTCTTCATTTTATAAAAATCTATTAAGTATAATTACTTTAATTTCATTTTTTTTACTACTTATTCTTATTTTCTAAAGAAGGATGACCATGATACATTAATAGTAATTTTATAGTAATTCCTTTTTTTGTTTTCAAATTCTTCTTTGGTTAATAAACCTTTTTCATATAATTCAGCATACTTCAAAAGTTCATCAGTATTAGTTATAATTGAATCAGTTTTTTCTTGATTATTACTTATCAAAAGCTTCGACTAACATATTAAAATCTTCTTCTTTGACATATACAAGTTCTATTGCTCTTTCACTTGATTTAGTATTAATCATAACTGCATCACTTAAGTGAAATAAACCTCTTTTATTTCTGTTAATACTTGTTATATTCTTGAAGTACAATTTACGAGACCCCATATTCCTTTCAAAAAACACGGATTCTTTTAATATTTCAATATAATCGCCATGAATAATAACATATCCATTATCTACTTCTCTTTCTGGTTGGTTTAGTAGTGTAAACATTCTTAATTCTTCAATAGTACACTTAAACCAATAATAATCATGAAAATTAGTATTAAATTTATCTTCTAACGCCTTGATTTTCTTTTCATCCATTTTCGGCACTTTCTTTTATAAAATGATTTTTTATTTTTTAGTAAATCAATTATTATTTCATTTTGTTTTTTTAAATTATTAACTTCACCTTTTAATTCATTAACCTCATTTTTTAAATCTGTGTTTTCTTTTTCTTGGTCGATGTTGATATAAGTGAGAAAAAATGCAGATAAAAAACCAATTCCTAATATACTTAATACTGAAATAATTATTGCAATTATTTTTCCATACATGGTTGAAACAACTACATCTCCATAACCTACTGATGAAAAAGTAACACATATAAAATAAATAACATCTAAAAATTTAATATTTTCAAACTCTGATAAGACTATTCCACTAAGAAGAAGTATCGTGAAAATAGCAAAAGTAATATTATATGCATTTATCTTTTTATTAGCTCTTTCCAATTTCTGTTGAGATTTTTTATTTATTAAATTTGAAATTTGAGATATTTTAAATAATACTTTTACTATTTTAAATATCCTTAAAAATTTGACCATACTTATATTAGATGATGTCATAACAGGAAAATAAAATATAATTAAGTCAAAAGGAAAACTTATAAAAATTAACCCCATTTTTTTAGTAATTGCTTTTTATTTTCATTATTATTACTTATAATATCAAATATCAGTATTGATGAAAAAACAGCATCCAATATGATTAAGTAAAAATTAAAATTAAAAAGGAGTATAGAAATTATAACTATATCTATTAATAAGATACCATCTAAAATCTTATCTTTATTAATTATCAATCTTGCTAAAAAGGCATTTCCATAAAAACAAAGTAAAAATAAATAGAGAATATAAATTATTATATTCTCTATCAAAATTATGGTATAGGTTGTAAATTTTTTTATAGACTTTTTGAGGTACTTTATAACCTGCAATCATAACATACTTAGGTAATCTACCATTATCCTTTTTAAATTTAATAACATTATTCTTACCATTTTTAATAATGGTATTTTTAAATAATCATCTAAACTAAAAGTGTATTTACCACATTGGGATATTTTTAGTAGAAGATAAATGTTTTAAAGAATTACATACATCATTTCCACTAACACTAAGGAGAGAGTTCAATTTATTAATTTTAACATTCTTTTTTTCTAATGCTGTATTTAACTGCAATACCATTTATAAAAAAATTTTGAATAAAAACTGTGAGCTGGAAAAAATAATGTGATTATTTTTAGTTTTTCAAAAGCAGAAAAGAAGTGTCAAAGAAATATCATAGAGTAAATGTATTAAATAAGATACCAGTACATTTTTTGTCTTAACATAAGAATAAACCTCACAAATAGACCCAAAACCATTTAATACAATACATTCAATAATTCTTAGTAAACCACCATAACCATCGAAATGACAAGCACCAAATATTACCATTGTAACAAAAGAAGCACAAACAACACCTATTTTACGATTATCACTTAATTTATAAACTAATGCCAACACAAGAATAAATATACCAAATTTAAATAACTCTTCATCAATTAATTCAATTGCAAGCTGAATAGTCTGCAATAAATATGGAATAGATAATCCAACAGGAACATTCAGAACATTAGTTTCATTATGTGGAAGATTCAACCACAATAATGTTAAAAATAATAAAAGTAGAGAAATACAAAGAGATAAGATAGTTAATTTAAATATAAGAGAAATATCTTTCTTTGTCAATTTTTTAAAAATCAAAGATATTTTAAACCTACTAATAATGAATATAGTTACCATAGGTAATAAAAAACAAATCCAAGATAGGAACGGGGGAGTTACTAATTGAGTATAAAAGAAAATTACTAAAACACTAATTAATAAAAGAATCCAATCAAATTTATTTAACTTAGGATTACTATTATAAAAAGGAAAATCAATACCTTCTCTCTCAAACTTAAAAAAATTATCACTCATATTAATCTATATATAAAAAAAATAAAAATTCAGTTTATCTATGATATGTCCTATTAATATCTATCTCATCAATAGGTGGCATAGGACGTATTCCCTTCACCTTACTATAAATTATCTTTCCGTTTTTTTTAACCCATTTATAAACTTTTTTAGCGACTATTATAACTGGTCTTAATTTCCCATTTCCTATTATTTTTTCACACTCTAAACTACTTAACAGGCCAGCACTTAACGTGTCGATATTTAAATTAGAATCATTTGTTATGAGTAATGCATGGTTATCATAATATTTATTGAATTCAGCAATATCTAAAATAATGTTCTTATCTGAAACATCAGAAGCATTAATTATCTCACCCATTACACACCAATGACCTGTACCGTTAATATTCATATGAACAATGAAATTAGGTTGTAAATCAGAAGCATTAATCTTAACTGGATACGCAGTCAAATTATATTTTCTTGCTCCATCTATTAATCCTTGCATACTGGTAGAACCATTAACAGTATTAGTCGCCTTTTCTGCCTCTTCTAATGATATATTAACTTCATTGTATTCTAATGCTGTTTGGAATGCAACAACACCACAACCATAAACATTATCATTATCTTCAACAGTAGTTAAAGAATCAGTATTATTTGGATCTGTTGCACATACACTACTAACACTAACCAGAAGTAATAGTAATGTTAACAATATTAAACTATATTTTTTATTAAACATACCTAATACCCTCTTAAATATTATATACTGATATTTAGATATCAAAACCATAATATTAAAAGAGAGCATATTTA
>JAKSUE010000156.1 GCA_024409165.1 archaeon | reverse complement strand
TATCATTTGTTTCACTTATAAAGATTTTAAAACTGTGTTACACTTAATTTTTTTTGTGTAACTTGTGTAACATTTATTTTTTCATTTCTTTTAATAATATGTCATATTCTTCTGTTTTAATTAATTCTGGATAAATTCTTTGTTGTTTTCCATTAATTCTTTTATTAATGGTTGTATATTTTTTAGATGAATCATTTGGGTGATAATCAAATAAATCAAATTCATCACGAATAGTATTTAAAAGTTTTTTACCATTTACTTTACCAGTTTTGTCTAATGGGATTTGTACACCTTCTTTTTTACTTAAATAAACAATTAATTCTTTTAATTCATCAGCAACAATATATGGTGTTACAAATTTAGTTGCACCATTGCTGTTAACAGTATCATTCATGATTTTAATATCTGTTTCATATGCTTCTGCATCATGTTTAAGAATTAATTTACGAATAAGGTAATTTAGAGGCTTTGAATGTTTATGTAATAATTTTAACGTTTCTTTTTCATTCAATCTTAATATAAAATCTTCATTCGATTCAACCATTTTCTTAAACTCTTGCAAACTATTATAAATTAACCATTCCATATCATCAGATGAATTAGTGATTAATTCTGCTAAATTTCTAACATCATCAGATGTATTTCTGAAAATATTTTTAAATTCAATTAATACAAATCTTTGTAAAATTGAAACATCTGGATTTCTAAAATTAGGTAAATTGTTTGCATTCATTAATGATTTGGGTACTTCTTCGGCTGGTAATTCATAAGGTGGCTTATTTTTTGGGTTTACATCAATTGAATCATTACCAGATAATATTTTATATGTGGTGTTGTCTTCAACAATTTCTGTTCTTGTTTCTCTAACAATATTTAAATGTTTACCAATTAAAATTGATGTTGCATGGCTATCTTTTTCTATTTTGCTAAAATCTAATTGTGTGGTGTTTCCTTTAAAGATTTCTGCGATAATAGTTGCAAGTGTACCTTTACCAGAACCACCAATTCCCACTAAAAATATTAAAGTATTATAAATATTTCCAGACGTAAATAAATATCCTATAACTTGTAAAACACCTCTAATTTCATTTTCTGTTTTTTCTTTTGATTCTCTTTTAAATGTAGATTCCAAATAATCAATAATATTTTTAGGTTTTGCATCTGGATTATAAGCATAAGGTGATTCAATTAATGTGAATATTGGTTTTTTTGGTTCTATTAATTTATGCTGTTTCATAGAATATAATCCATTATTAAATTTTACAATATTATATTCTGGTGTTAATCTCTCGCTAATGAAATCAACAGCATTTTCAACATCAGTTGTACTAAATAAATTATTCTCACCAAATATTTCAGTTAATAGAGTAATTATTTTATCAATAGTTGTAGAATCATAACCTTTGTTAGCTACATCTAATTTATATAATTCATGGCTGTTTTCTCTTAAAATAATACCACATTCAGTGTTTAAATAATTACCTAAATCTCTTTGTGCTTTTTTAACACCTTTACGAATCTTAAAAGCATTATATATTCATTAATTACTGAATTTTTTTTATTTCTTTCAATCTCGAGGGATATTGTTTCAATTGATGTAATTAATTTTTCGTCTGTGATTTCTTTAAATCTTTTAATTCTGTCAAATCTTTCGTTAGTATCGTCAGATTCAGAATAATATTTAATTTCTGCTAATTCATAAAACATTTCATGGATAGTCTTAATTTGATCTGCATTATTTAATCCTAAAAATTCCAAATGCACCATCATTATTTTTAAACTACCATTAATTTCCGAATCATTTGAAACTTTATTACTATCATCATTATTTATAAATGAATTTTCAACATCATTTGGATTTTCACTGATATCAATTTTAACAGATGTATATGAATTATTTTCTGGTTTAAATAAATAATATTCCTTCGATGTATACAACAAATAACATTTATTAATCTTTTTAGTAATGATTAATTCATTACTTATTTTATCTATTTTCATTTTATCTTCTCCATTAATTTAAAGGAGATGATTTTATGACTAAGTAAAAAATTTTATATAATATAAAATTTAAAAATAAAAATTAAGTATATTCTTTATCATACTTAGTTTGTAAAATCATCTTTTGTTCTTTTTTTCTTGAAATATTATTTCAAGAATTTTTTTACAAACTTTGTTAAGGATATTAAGCTTTAAAAAACTCTTTTTTTTATAGAATTTCTTAAAGGCATTTAATTACCTTTGATTTTGTAATAGTGTTAAATACACTATTATATTTATGTAATTTGTAATTATGTTATATATTAATTTTTGCTTCAATAATAAAAGATAACAGAAGATTACTGTGTTAAATATATTGGAATAATTACAATATTAATTTAGCTTTTCTTTTTTATAATTTTTTAATCATATTTTTAAGTTTTTTCATTTCATTTTCATTATTCTTTTGCTCTTTGATTAAGTTTTTAATTATTTTTTCATAATTTTTAATTTCATTCTCATGAATTTTTTTAAGTTCTTCTTTTTCGATTTTTTTATCTTTTATAAGTTTATATAATAGTTTTTTTAGTTCTGTGTTTTCATTTTCAAGGTTTATGACAGTATTTGTTGTATTATATTCAGTTTTAACAGTTAAAAATTCTTTTAATTTCTTATTTGTTGATTTTGAGATTAAATAATTAAATTTATCTTCAGAAATAATGTTAATATTTAAAAGCTTAAATTTTTCAGTATATGGGGAATTTATTTTATAAAACCATGTGTAAGTAAAATAAATGTCTGTATCTGTTGCAATTACTTTTCCTAATCCTTCATGTTCTTCTATTGCCTCTTCTTTTAAATAATTAATAAGCTTATATAAAGCAAAAATTGCATTTCCCAAAATGTTTTGCTCTTCTTTTGGTATAACTGCTTTATAACTGCCGTTAATGAATTCATCTAAATAATTGTTTACTCTAAATAAAATATACTCATAATCATAATGATTATATTCAAGTAAATCACTTGCTTCAATAATTGTTTCAAACTTTTCGTAAGTTTTATAGGCTTCTTTATCAAAATAAGTTCTGGTAAAATAGTTTTCTTTAAAATACTTTTCATATAATTCATTAAGATTAGTAAATCTTTTTGGTTTAGTTAAATATTCCCGATTAAGTCTTTCATATTGTGTAATATCTTTGTTGTAATATCTATTTAAACTATCATAATCATCTCTAACAGCTAAAATAACAGGTTTCACTCGTTTAAATTTATCTACCGCTATCAAAACATCAATATTAAATTCTTTTCTTTCTAAACATTGAGTGTTAAGATAATCAAGAAGCAATTTGGTAATTATTTGATTATCATTTAAAGAACCATCTTTTTTAATGTATTCAGGATATTTATTTTTAAAATGTTTTTCATATTCTTTTAAGACTTCAGAAGATAATTTTAAGGTTTTACTTTTATTCTGTAATGGGCTTAAAACTCTCTCTTTATAAAAAGGATTACTTTTTTTCATATTAAAACCCTTAATTATATTTTAATAATGTCTTTTTTCCATTTGTAATTTCTGTAATGTTTCTAATCTATACCTAACTGCTTCTCTATAAAATTCAGAGTGATTAATGTATTGTCCATCTTCTATTAATTTTTTGATATCGTTATAATGTTTTTCAGCAATCTTAAAGTTAGCTGCTCTAAAATTGTATTTGTTATTTTTTTTCATGTTATCTCACAAAATTTTTTTATATTTTATAATACTCTTTATTTACATCTATGTTATTGAATTATTTAAATGTTTTTATACTTGTAAAATGACATATTTACACTTGAAATAATACTTTCTAATTTTGAAAATTCTTTTATATTCCTTTGTTTCTTTTAATTCTTTTAAATACCCTTTTAATTTAAAAAATAAGGAAATTTAAATACTCTTCAAGTGTAAATAATAAGTCTTTTTAAAATCCTCTGAATGACTAAATAAATGGTTAGACCATTTTTTAAGCATATTCAAACCTCCATAATTCTTAGATTTTTACACTTGAAATAATACCTGTGCGGGTTTTTTGAGGGGGTGAATC
>JAKSUE010000155.1 GCA_024409165.1 archaeon | reverse complement strand
TTGATTTTTTTGAGGAGAATAAAAATCAAAGGAATATTGAATCTCAGAATAGATTGAAAGTGGGTAATGTTAATAAATATGGTATTAAAGTTCCTGTTTTGAGGAAATTGGCTAAGGAGATTGGTAAGAATCATGATTTGGCTCTTGAATTGTGGGAACATGGGTTTTTGGAATCTCGATTGCTTGCTATTTTTATTGAGGATTATAATCAGATTACAGAGGAACAGATGGATAGATGGGTGAATGATTTTGATAGTTGGGATGTTGTAGATCAGGCATGTATTAATTTATTTGTGAAAATGCCTATGGCAATATCAAAAATACCTGTTTGGGCAAAAGCAGATGAGGAGTTTGTTAAAAGGACTGCTTTTAGTTTAATTGCTGTGATTGCTGTGCATGATAAGAAGTCAGATGATAAGTATTTTGAAGAATTTTTCCCAATAATTCTTGAAGGTGTTGATGATAATCGTAATTTTGTTAAAAAGGCAGTAAATTGGGCAATACGGAGTATTGGTAAGAAGAATATTTATCTTAATCAGAGGGCAATTGAACTTTCATATGATATATTGAGGGAAGATTCTAAATCTGCTAAGTGGATAGCTAAAAATGCAATTAAGGAATTAGAATCTGAAAAGGTTAAAAATAAATTGAATAAATAATTATTTTATTTTTTTTAATTTTATAGAAATTTATATAATCTTATTTTTTTATATATAATATTAGGATTAAAAAATTATTTTATTAATAGGATATTTAGTGATTATATGCTTTTTAATACTTATGAACCATGGAAATTTGCTTTTTCAAGTGAATCATCTGATTTAGATGAGATTGATGTTGATGTTGAATTTAATAAGTCTAGGTCTTGGGGGATTATTGGGGTTCCTTTTGATAGTACTTGTTCTTATCATCATGGGTCTCGTTATGGTCCAACTATTATACGTGAGGCTTCTTTTGGTTTTGAACAGTATAATGTGGCTTTTGATAAGCTTTTAGATGCTGAATTTTATGATTTTGGTGATTTAAACATTATTCATGGGAATTGTGCTAAGACTGCTGATTTGCTTAAAGAATGTGTTAATGAATTAGTTGGGGCTAATATTAAACCAATTATTATTGGTGGTGAGCATAGTATAAGTATTGGTCCTATTAAAGCTTTGGCAGATAATGAGGAATCTGGTGATTTATCAGATATTACTATTATTCATTTAGATGCTCATAGAGATATTATCGATGAGTATATGGGTGAGAAGGATTCTCATGCTACAATTATGCGTCGTGTTTATGATTTAAATCCAAAGGAGTTAATTCAAATAGGGATTAGATCATTTTCTAATGAGGAAAAGGAGTTTATAGATTCTAAAGATAATATTACTACTTTTTTAGCTAAGGATTTAAACAGTATTGATGAGGATAATAATGCTTATTATGAGTTGGTTGATACTTTAGCAGATATTGAAGGTAAGATTTATATTACTATTGATATGGATGTGATTGACCCTGTTTATGCTCCTTCTGTTGGGAATCCTACTTTTGGAGGATTGTCTCCTGAGGATGTTGAGATTATTTTTGAGACTTTACATAATTCTTTTGTTGAAGATAAGATTGATGTTCTTGGTTTTGATGTTGTTGAAGTTGCAAGTAATAAATTAGGCGATTCTACAGCTATTTTGGCTGCTAAATTTATTCATGACTTTTTAACTTTATTTGGATAAAATTAGATAATTGATGTTGATATTAATAATTATAATTGATAATTGATAGTTGGTGTGATAAGTATGGCTAATTGTTCATTTAGATATGCAGAAGAAAAAGATATTCCAATAATTCTTAAATTTATTAAGGAATTAGCTGATTATGAAGGTATGTTAGATAGAGTGGAAGCTAATGAGGAATTACTTAAGAAATGGTTATTTGAGAAAGAAAGAGCAGAGGTTATTTTTGTTTTAGAGGATGGTAAGGAAGTCGGTCAGGCTTTATTTTTCCATAATTTTTCAACTTTCCAAGGTAGAGCTGGGATTTATATTGAAGATTTGTATGTGACTCCTGATTATCGTGGAAAAGGTTATGGTATTGGTCTTATTAAGGAACTTGCAAGAATAACTGTTGAAAGAGGGTGTGGAAGATTAGAATGGGGTTGTTTTGACTTTAACACTCCAAGTATTGAGTTTTACCTTGGTTTAGGTGCTGAGACAGTTGATGAATGGACTGTTTATCGTGTTAGTGGTGAAACTTTAGAAGAGCTTTCTAAATAGTTTTTTAGCTATTTAGATTTCTATTTTTATTTTATTTTTTAATTTTTCTTTGATTTTTATTTATTTTTTTAAAATTAGTTTTTATATTTTTATTTATTATCTTATTAATAAATTTTATTATATTTTTGTATCTTATTTTTATGAATAATCAATAATCAATAATTAATAATCAATTAAAAATTATTAAATTGATTAATTATTCAAGTGGTTCGTAAAACTCTTTGGTTTTCGCAGGGAGTTTTGTAAGTATTATTGGAACAATTATTAACATAAGTGCTGTGATTCCCATAAGTACTAAAGTTAGGAATTCTCCATTTAATATGTATGTGTAGATTCCGTTAACACAGAATATGGTCATGATTATTGGTAATACATATTTAATTACACATTTCCAAGTAGTACCTAATTTGATGGTTGAGTTTTTGTTAATAGTTTCAATAAGATTATCAAAGTTGTAAACCCAAGTTAAGATAAGACATTGAGCGATTAATAAGATAATTAATGCGAAATTGTTAATTAAAGTATCAATTGCACCTAAAACTATGGTTCCTGCACTGTTTGAGAATAATAATAAACTTATTGCTAAACCAATTATACAGATTATTGTGGATGCTGTTTTTCTATCCATTCCAAATTTAACAGATATTGCATCGGAAATTGGTTCTGTCATACTTACAGCTGAGGTAATTCCTGCAAATAAAATACTTATGAAGAATAATGGAGCAATTATGTTTGCTGCAGGCCCCATTAAGTTAAATACTTGTGGGTATACAACAAATGCTAAACCAGTACCTTCAGTAATTAAATTGTTAAATGTAATACCACTGGTTGCAGTCATGAATCCAAGAATAGAAAATACTCCAATTGCATTGAATACTTCAAATGCAGAGTTAGATATTCCTACAATTAATGCATTATCAGATAATTTAGATCCTTCAGGGAGATAACTTGCATAAGTCATAACAGTTGCGAAACCTAAACTAAGTGAGAATAAGATTTGTCCAAATGCAGCTAACCATACATTTAAATCAAGTAGTGCATTCCAATCAGGATGGACTAATTGTGTATATCCGATAGATGCTCCAGGTAAGGTTACTGCGAAAATTACAATACCTACAGTAATGATACAAAGAGCAGGGAGTAATATTTTATTTACATTAGCAATTCCTTTGTTAAGGTCTTTTTTAATAATTACCCAAATGATTAACCAAATAACAAGAATTGCAATTATAATGCCTGGAACAAAATCAAAGAATCCTGCCATACTTCCACTTGCATGTAAAACAGTAGTGGTAAAGAATGCATCTGGATTTGTACCCCATTGCTTAGTAAAACTGAGGAGGAAGTATATTAAATCCCAACCAACAATACATGTGTAATAGGTAATAACCATAAATGGCATTAATAGTACTGCCCAAGCAATATATTCGTATTTTTCTTTTATTGATCTATAAATTCTAATAATTGATGTTTTGAATTTGTATCCTACTGCATATTCTACAAATAAGAATGAAAATCCAAGTAACACCAATGCTACAATATATGGAATCATAAATGATCCCCCACCATTTGAGTATAAAATGTAAGGGAATCTCCATATATTTCCTAATCCAACAGCAGACCCAATCATTGCCATTAAGAAACCAAATCTACTGTTCCATTGTGACCTATTTTCCTCTATTTTAACACCTTCATTAAAATAATATTAAATAATCAGTAATTATAATTTATATTAAATATTATATTGGAGTATAATATTGAATTATAATTTATAACATGATAATTTTTGTATAATGTATTATTTAAAATTATATATAATTC
>JAKSUE010000154.1 GCA_024409165.1 archaeon | reverse complement strand
ATTTCCTCTGGTTTGAGAGGAAGTTCAATAGCTGCAGTTCCATGACAAGGTTTAGTATAAGTAATTAAAATAGTACCTTCAGATTCATTAATTCCTACAGGTATAGGTGGAATTCCAATTAATCTTGCACCTAAAATTTTATCTCCAGGATTAACATGGATAATTTCTTTAGAATTTTCTCTAATAAGTTTATAACATTCTTTAACACCAGAACGTGCTACAAGAATTTTATAATCATCAGATTGTTGTAAATAGGTTTCTAAACAAAAAGACATTTTTTCACCTTTATAATTCCTCTATAACTTTAGCTAATGCTTTATCTAATTTAACACGAAGTGGAGTAGGATTATGATAAGCTCTGACTGCTACAATTTCAGCATCAGTAGAAGATTCAACCATTTCACTAAATTCATTAACTAAGTTAATATCTTGTTCAAAGACCAAAGCAATTGCTTTAGTTTGTAAAATATGATAATAAGTAATAAAGAAACTTGCTGCAGCATCTTTATGTACGAATCCAAGTAATAAATCGTATTCTTTTTCTTCAAGAGAATCTAAACATTTATCAATATTTAACAATTCACCAAGATAATTATTTTCAGGATCAGAAACTTGAAGTAATTTAGCAGCTGCAGGATTACTTGCAATACTAACATCAAAACCTAATTGTTTTAATTTATAAGATGCATAAACAGCCATTGGAGTTTGTGATGGTGCCTCAGGGCATCCGAGTAATATTAATGCTTTCATTTTTAATCACACCATTTAAAATTTTATTTATTAGATTTAGCTAAATCATAGGTATTTTCAATAATAATATCAAATAAATTATCTGTTTTAAGTTCTTGTGGTTTATTTGGATTTACAATGAATTTAAGGGATTTGTCAATAATATCATTTAAATCTGTGTTTCTATACATTAAACCTTGATTTACATAAAATTGGTCAACAGATAAGGTAGCTCCAGGATAACATGATATGACTGGAGTTTGTAAGATAGCTGCTTCTCTGTTCATTGTTCCTCCAGCACCAATTACTAAATCAACTTTTTTAATAATACTTGAGGTATCAACAGGTGGTTTTAAAATAGTTACATTTTTAATTCCTTCAAATATTTCAGCTTGTTCTTTAAATCTTGGAAGGATTAAAATATTTGCATATTCTTTTAAAACATCAACAACAGGAGATAAAACAGATTTTTTACAATCAGTATTTAAATAAGAAGCAAGAGATGGTTCAGGACGCATTAAAATGGTTTTTTGAAGTGGTAAATCAAGTCCTAAGTCATCAAAAATATTTTCATTACATTCAAAATTATTAAAGTGCATAAGTTCAGAAGTTCCATTATATGAAACGATTTTATTAGGATCAGCACCATATTGCATTAATTTCCACATATCAATAATATTTGGAGTTATAATCCTATTACATAATGGAAGAGTTAATTTATTAGCAGCACTTGCATGTTCATTATCTAAAACATAAAGACTTGGAATTCCTAAACCAAAAGCAACTCTTGGAAGTTCAATAGAATGTTTAGATAAAGCTACATCGAATTTTTCACCAGAAATTAAATCTGCTAACTCTACAACACGATCAGCACTTTCTTTAAGTTTTTCTTCAAGAGTAACTCCATGCTTACCTACAGATACAAAATCAATATTATACATATCCATTAATTTATGAATATCTCCAAATTTACGCCCAGTTACTAAAACATCTTCCCCTTCACTTTCAAAATACTTAATTACATCATTAAAAAACCTAACATGAGGAGCATTTGAAATATCTATCCATATTTTCATGAAATCACCATTTTAATAAACAACAGAATGAATAAAATAATTAGAAAAAATAAATTAAAAATAATAAAAAATAAAAAATAACTTATAGTTTAACTATAAGTTTATCATTAAAACTAACAATGAAATTTTATAAATTGTTTTTAAATTCTTCGATTGTAGCAATAATTTCATCTAATCCTTTACCTTGTTTTAAACTGGAGGTAATGACTTTTACATCAGGATTGTGTTTGTGAGCATCTGCAACCATTTTATCAACACTTGCACCAACAGCTTCAGCTAAATCTATTTTGTTAATAACAACAAGATCTGCATCTTGGAAGATGTATGGGTGTTTTTCAACAGTATCGTCACCTTCTGTGACACTTACAACAACAATTCTCATGTGAGAACCTAAAGCAAAGTCTACAGGACAGATTAAGTTTCCTACATTTTCAATAAATAAATAATCAATATCATCAAGAGGCATGTCTTTTAAACCATGTTCTACTAAATGTGCGTCTAAATGACATTCTCTACCAGTGTTTAATCCAACAACAGGAACATTGTGACTTTCAATTCTTCCAGCATCAAGGTCACTAATGATATCTCCTGCAAGAACACCAATTTTTTCATCAACAGTATCAATAATTTTTTCAATAAGATAAGTTTTACCAGAACCAATAGCTCCAACAAAATCAACACAGAAAACATTAGATTTATCAAATTTATCTTGGTTCTTATCAGCTAATTTTTTATTAGCTTTCATAATATTACGTGCAACAATAATATCTCCAACTTTGTGCATATTAATCACCTAAATAATAAGTTATCTATTATCTATAAATAGTAAACCATATATTACTCATAATTAAGTTATAATTAAATTAAAATAACAATTTAAAATATTAATTTCGTGACATAAAACTATGATTTAATTAAAGGCAAATGTATTATTCCCCATCCTCTTTTTCAATACTAATAGTTTTAACTGTTACATCCTTACCATTAAGAACATTTACTCTATGAGATTCACATTTAGGACATAAAATCATAGGTGCATAATGGTCAGAGTCATCTACATCACCAATTCCTTCATAGTCACAGTTATAACATTTGATTTCAACATCAATATCTTCAAGTACAATATTTGCCTCAGCAGCAATAGTATCTTCAACTAAAATATCTAACATAAATTTTAATTGCTCAGGATTAAGCATAGCAAGTCTACCAATTTCAATAACAATATCAGTTACTTTATCAGCATCATTAGCTTCTGCAGTTTCAAGAACTGCATTTAAAATCCCTTGAGCCATAGAGAATTCATGCATTATATCACCTTAAAATGATTATCTTAAAGCATCAGCAATAACTTTAGCTACAGAAATAGTACTTACATCTGATTTTAAACTATCAGTTGCAGCTAAGTCTTTTGCACCTGCAGCATAGATTTTTAAAACTGCATCATTAACAAGAACTGGATGTACACAACATACATTTACAGATTTTGCACCATTATCTTTTAAGATACCAATTGCATTTACAATAGTACCACCAGTAGCTATAATATCATCAATAATAACAGCTTCTTTACCATTAACCGCATCAATACTTACTTTAGAACCATCATCATCTTCAATTTCAGCAATAGTAGTTACTACTTCATCAGGTCCTAATCTAACTTTAGTCATGTAAGTACATTTACAATCTAAAATTTCAGCAATTTCTTCTGCAAATCCTAAAGCACCTTTATCAGGAGCAATAATAACAGGATCTTCAGTTACTTCTGCAATATACTCAGCAATTGGAGGCATAGCAGATAAGTTAGCTGATGGAATAGTGAAGAAATCTCTTACACTATCTTCGTGAAGGTTAATTGAAATAAACTCATCAGCACCAGAGTTTTCAATTAAATTAGCTACGATTTGTGCAGAAATACATTCTCCTTCTTTAAATCTTAATTCTTGTCTACCATATCCTAAGTAAGGAACTACAACTTTAACTTTTTCAACACCTAAATCTTTAAGAGTTTGAATTAAGAATAATAATTCTACAAGATTTTCATCTTGTGGAAAACCAGTAGATTGGACAATAGTAACTTCTTTATCAAGTTCTCCTTTAACACGAACATATCTTTCCCCATCAGGGAATTTCTTAGTTTCTAATGGACATAAAGCGTCCCCAAGTTCTTTTGCAACTTTTGCTGCTAATTTTTGTGATGCAGAACCACCAATTATCAAAATATCACCATGAAATTAATTTTTAAATTTATAAAAAATTTATAAAAATCTATTAAGATTTCTAATATAAATTATACATTATATAATATGTTAATATTTATAAATAAATATTACTAATTATAAT
>JAKSUE010000153.1 GCA_024409165.1 archaeon | reverse complement strand
ATGAAGATTTAGGTGCAACTACTAAAAGATTAGAAAAAACAGCTATTTTAGCAGAATTCTTTAAGAAAGTGGAAGTTGAAGATTTACCTAAAATTACTTTAATGGTTTTAGGAACTGTATTTCCTTCTTGGAGTGAAGAAGAACAGGGTATTGGTGATAAGCTTGTTATGAAAGCTGTGGCTGATGCTGTAGGTGTTTCTGTTGATGATGTTGAGGATGCTGTTCGTGATGAAGGTGATATTGGTGCTGCATCTGAAAAGCTCTATGCTAAAAAGACTCAAATGACTTTCTTTTCTCAACCTTTAACTGTTAATTTTGTTTTTAATCAACTTAGAAAATTAGCTACTTTATCTGGTGCTCGTTCAACAGCTCGTAAAATTTCTAATATATTAGAACTTCTCTCCTCTGCAAGTGCTGTTGAATCTAAGTATATTTGTAGAACAATCACTGAAGAACTTAGAATTGGTGTAGGTGAAGGAATTATCCGTGATGGAATTTCTCAGGCATTTGATATTGATAAGGCAGTTGCTGAGAGAGCTCATATGTTAACTAACGATGTGGGACTTGTTGCAAAAGTAGCTGCTCTTGAAGGTGAAGAAGGACTTAAAAAACTCACTTTAACTCCGGGAAAACCTGTAAAACCTATGCTTGCACAATTATCTCCAGGGGTTGAAGAAAGTATTCTTGAGATGAAATGTGCTTTATGTGAGACTAAATATGATGGAATTCGTATGCAAGTTCATAAAAATGGAGATGAAATCACATTATTTACTCGTCGTCTTGAAAATATCACAAAAGCTATTCCAGAAGTTGTTGATATGATTAGAGATGCTTTTCCTAATGAAGATTTTATTGCAGAAGGTGAAGTAATAGCTACTCGTGATGGAAAACCACTTTCATTTCAACATATTCTTAGAAGAGTCAGAAGAAAATATGATATTGAAGAAGCAATGGAATCTGTACCACTTAATGTTTATCTCTATGATCTCCTTTACTTTAAAGAAGCTAAAGTTGATGAACCTATTATAAAAAGACGTGAAATCTTAGAAAATATTGTAGATACTTCTGTTGATGGAGTATATCTCAGTGATATTGTACAAGTTGGTCCTGATAACATCCCTGATGCTATTAATTTATTCAATAAATCCATTGATGGGGGACATGAAGGAATAATGATTAAAAAATGCTCTGAACCATATATTCCAGGTGTCCGTGGTAAAAAGATGCTTAAATTCAAAGCAGAACCTGAAACCTTAGATGCAGTAGTTATTGGTGGAGTTAAAGGAATTGGTAAAAGAGGAGATTTCATAGGTTCTTATCTCATTGCACTTCAAGATTATGATGGTTTAAAAACCTTAGCTCATGTAGGAACTGGTCTTTCAGATGATGATCTTGCAAAACTCACTAAATTAATGGAAGAATATAAAATCTCAGAAAAAGGTACAAGAATCACAGTACATCCTAAAATCATATTTGAAATTGCTTACAGTGAAATTGTAAAAAGCCCAGAATATGAAGCAGGTTACTCTTTACGTTTCCCAGTTGTCAAAAGAATCAGAACTGACAAAGGTTTAGCAGATATAGACACTGTAGAACGTTTAGAATCAATGTTTAAAGGATAATTTAGATGTATTTATCTGGTATTGAATATAATGCTTAGTTAATAAATAATTTATAAATAGTAGTGTATTGAAATATAATTTGTGTGATAAAATGGATTTTACTGAACTTTTTAAAGATTCAATATGTTATTCTTTTAGTGATTTCTCAAAATTTATTATTATAGGAATATTTCTACTTGTTCCAAGTATTATTTCTATCATCAACCAACAGTTACATAGTGGAATTTTAACCTTCCTAATTGGCATCATATTTGTATCTATTGGATATGTAGTTGAAGGTTATGGTATTAATGTTATGAAAGATACTATTGAAGGTTCCAATGTACTTCCAAAAGTTAATTGGAAGAAAAACACATCTAATGGTATTAAACTATTAGGTATGGAGCTTGTTTATTGTATTGGAATAGCAATTATTTTTATTATTTTATTATTAATTAGTGATAATATTGAGTTATTATCTTCTTTATTAAAATTTAATATTGGTAAAACTGCAGTTCCTATTTCTATTACTGAGTTAATTTCTGTAAATGACCCTATTATAAATACTGTTTCTAATGTTATTTCTTCTGCAAGTCCTTCTTTATTTATAATTCTTATCATTATAATGATTATTTCCATTATTACAATGTTCTTTATGATTATTTCTACTTGTAGATTAGCTAAAACTAATAGTGTTATAGCTGCTTTAAGTTGGAGAGGAATAACTGGAGATATAAAATCTATTGGTGTTGAAAAATTAATAATTTGGTATATCTTTTTATTTATTATTGCCACTCTTTTAGATTTAATTGCATATATTCTATTACTTTTTCTAAACTTAATTCCAGTTATTGGGGATATAATTGCTCTTATTACTATTGATTTTTTTATTATTCCTTTCTTTATCTTATTTACTTCTAGAGCGATGGGATTATTATATTCTTGTATATAATTATATTTAATGTTCTTTAGGAACATTTCATTTTTTATTATAAAATCTTATTTTAAACTTATTTTTTCATTTTAAATCAGTATAACTCTTTTTTCAGTCATGTTTTTAATAACTTTTAAATAGATTTAAATATAAAAATGATTATATCTTATAAAAATTATTATTAAAAAAAGCGAGTTATGTAAATTACTTACTTGTTATGGAGATAAAACTATGAAATATGAAATTAAAGGTGGAAACTTTCCAATTGTTATATGTGAATTAGAAAAAGGAGAATCCTTAAAAACTCAAAGTGGTGGTATGGCTATAATGTCACCTCATGTTAGAATGGAAACCAATACTGATGGTGGAGTTTTAAAAGGGCTTGGAAGAGCATTAACTGGAGATGCTCTCTTCTTAACTCATTACATTGCAGAAGAAGACAACCAAAAAGTAAGTTTTGCATCTGCTTTTCCTGGAAAAATAATTCCAATGGAATTAGATGGAACAAACACAATTATTGGTGCTAAAAATGCATTTTTAGTATCTGAAGAAAGTGTTAATTTTGAAACTGTCTTTAGGAAAAAATTAGGTGCTGGTTTATTCGGTGGAGAAGGTTTCATATTACAAAAATTCACAGGTAAAGGATTAGTATTTTTAGAAGTTGATGGTGAAGTATTAGAGTATAATCTTGAGCCTGGAGAAAAAATGTTTATTGAAGCAGGACATTTAGCAGCTATGGATGAAACTGTTGATTTTGATATTGAAAGAGTTAAAGGTGCTAAAAACATGTTACTTAGTGGAGAAGGATTATTCTTAGGTACTCTCACTGGACCTGGAAGAGTATGGATACAAACCATGCCATTAAGTATATTTATAGACAATATAATGCCATATATTACTACTAAATAACTTTAATATTAAATAAAATTTAGGGAGTATGTTTAAAATGGAAATATTCACATTAGATTATTTGAAAGGATTTTTTAAAAGAAATAAAAAATTATTAATTATTTCATTTATAATAGTGATTGCTTCTCTAATTATCATTGCGGTATGTGGTCGTATGTTATTTGGAGCAGATGCAGTTACTGGTGTAAATAAAAGCACTACTGCTAATTTTTCAGGTTTCATTGATTTATTCATTAATAATTTTAAATCAGATGCTATTGTTTTATTAGGTGGTTTTGTTTTATCAATATTTTCACTAATACTTACCATTTTTAATTGTTTTGTAGTGGGTATGTTATTTGGTATGAATCCTTATGCTGCTACAGTTGGTATTTTACCTCATGGAATTTTTGAATATGCTGCATCTGTATTTGCTTTAACTGGTGCTTTTATTATAACTAAATTAGAAATAGCTAGTTTTAAAGCTTGGTTATCTAAAGATCACACTGTTAAAGAAGTATTAAATGATAATAAAAATGTTATTAAAGATATTATTTTGATTATTGTTTTTATAATTATATTATTGTTAATCGCTGCTTTAATTGAAAACTATATCACACCTATGCTTTTAGATATGGTATTTTAGATTTTAAGTTATTCATTTCTTTTTTTAGTTAGATAAATCTTAATTTATCTTCCTAACTTTTTTATTTTTTTATTTTTTTATTTTACTTAAATTTTCT
>JAKSUE010000152.1 GCA_024409165.1 archaeon | reverse complement strand
AAATGTTTTGATTTAAAATTTTAGACAAAAGTATTTAATAAGTAAATACATAATTATTATTGTGATAATATGGTTGTTAAAATTGGAATAATCAAAGCTGGAAATATTGGTACTTCACCAGTATTAGACTTATTACTCGACGAAAGAGCAGACAGACCTAACATCGATGTTAGAGTATTTGGATCTGGTGCAAAAATGAACCCAGAACAAGTAGAAGACATTGTTCCTAAAATCGATGCATGGGCACCTGACTTCTGTATCTTTATCAGCCCTAACCCAGGAGCTCCTGGTCCTGCTAGAGCAAGAGAATTATTATCTGAAAAAGATATTCCTGCTGTAATTATCGGTGACGCACCTGGTAAAGGTAAAAAAGATGAAATGGATGAACAAGGCTTAGGTTACATCATTGTAATGGCTGACCCAATGATCGGTGCAAAAAGAGAATGGTTAGACCCAACTGAAATGGCTGACTTCAACGCAAACGTTCTCAAAGTTTTAGCTGCTACCGGTGCATTAAGATTAGTCCAATTCACTATTGATGACTTAATTGACGCTGCTGACGCAGGTAAAGACCTTGAATTACCTAAATTAATTATTACTGCTAACAAAGCTGTTGACGCTGCTGAATTCGCTAACCCATACGCAAAAGCTAAAGCTATCGCTGCTTACGAAATGTGTGGAGCTGTTGCAAACTTAGACATGAAAGGTTGTTTCATGACCAAAGGTTTCGAAAACTTCATCCCTCTCGTAGCTGCTGCTCACGAAATGGCAAAAGCTGCTGCTGATTTAGCAACTGAAGCAAGAGAAATCGAAAAAGCAAACGACACCGTATTAAGAACCCCTCACATGAAAGAAGGTAACCGTGGTCGTAAAGTAGACTTAATCTGCAAACCAGAATAAGTTTATTGCTTAGAGATTATTTAAAGTAGTTTTATACTACTTTATCTAATTCTTTTTTAGACTTTTAGTCTGTATCTTTTTTAAAAAGTTCTTTTCACTCAATTCAAATCAAATCAAATCTCAAATCAAATCAAAATTTAAAAGAACTTTTACTTTTTCTTTTTTTAAACTATTTTTATTGAATTTTATTAAAAATCTCTAATTTTTTATACTATTCATATAGTTCGTATATATACTAATTAATTTAAAATTTATAAAAAAAAGAAGTTTAGGAGTTATAAAACCCCTTTAGTACTTAAAATAACATCATGCTCAATTTTACAAGCATCATATAATGATTTTGCAAAAGCCTTAAAGATAGCTTCTGCTTTATGATGATCATTTACACCTTCTGCTTTTGAGTAGATATTTAATTTTCCACTACTTGCAAAAGATTCAAAAAAGTGAATAACAACATCAGAACTCATATCTCCGATCTTATCATTCTTAAAGTCAAAGTTCATATTACAATAGCTACGTCCACTAATATCAATTGCAACAGTAGCTACAGAATCATCCATTGGTACAATAGCATGACCCATTCTTCTTATTCCTTTTTTATCCCCAATAGCTTGTGAAAATGCTTCACCAAGTAAAATTCCAACATCTTCAACAGTATGGTGGTCATCTATTTCAATATCACCAACAGCTTTAACTTTTAAATCAATAAAACTATGTCTTGAAAATGATTCTAACATATGATTAAAGAAATTAACACCTGTATCAATTTCATATTTTCCAGTTCCATCTAAATTTAATTCTATCTTAATATCAGTTTCTGAGGTTTTTCTTGAAACTTCTGCTTTTCTATCCATTGAATCATTTCCTTTTATTTTATTTATTATTATATAATTTTCATTTTATTTAGATAATTTATTAAAAAAATAATTTATCTAAAGACAATTTATCTATTCATCTGGTGCATTTCTTATGATTTTAATTGCATCAGGACCACATTTCATTGCACATAAAGTACATACATGGCAATATTGTAAATTTGAAACACTAGCTTTTTTGTCTTTTATTGTCCAAATAAATCCACCTTTCGGACAAATTTCTTTACAATTTCCACATCCAATACATTTTTCAGTATCTACTTCAATTTTTAAAATAATATCACCTTAAAATAGTTAATATTGGTAGTTATTTAATAAGTATAATTTATAATTTTATTGTAGCTACAGATAAATCTTTA
This sequence comes from archaeon, assembly GCA_024409165.1. Lineage (GTDB taxonomy): Archaea > Methanobacteriota > Methanobacteria > Methanobacteriales > Methanobacteriaceae > Methanobrevibacter. The sequence continues at coordinate 2,055 of JAKSUE010000152.1, read as the reverse complement.
AATCCTACATAAACTTCTTTTCCTAAACTAAGATCTAATTTATTAGCTACTAAAAAACTAATTTTTGAATATATGTCAATACCAATATCTATTTTCACACGGATTAAATTATCTTCAAGGGTCATTTCTGTAATTTTACCTTTAAAGAGATTGGTATCATCATTATGGTCATCATCTGTCATTAAGATAATGTCTTCATGACTTATTAATGCAAGTATTTTATCTCCTACATTATATTCTTCATTAATTTTAAGTGTAAGGATTATATCTTTAATTTGAATGTTCATAGTTCTTTTTTCTTTATTTATTTTAATTACTTCCGCTTCATTTTCATTTATATCATGATGAAGCTCAATAATTGCATTGATTTTTTTACATTCTTTTAAGATTTGTAATCCTTCATTTGATAGTGTGGTACTACCTCCACCACCAACTCCACCTTTACTGGTATTTACAATAGATATGTTTAATGTGGATTCAATTTTTGAAATATAGTTAAGTGCAGTTCTATAGGATATTTTAGACCTTTTAGCTGCTTCTGTAATTGATCCAGTCTCATTAATATAGCTTAAAAGATTAAATTTCTTTTCATCTAATAAAAATGATGCATCATCATATTCTATTTTATATTCAACACCTGCTTTTACGGTGGTCATATTTACACTCCATTTTATTAAATAGTTAATATATTCAATATATATTTTTATATTATATACTATTTAAATTAATATGTAATTTGTTTGTATATATTAGAATTAATATTGTTACTTAGAGATTTTATTATAATATTAATAAATTCATTTAATTTTATTTATAAAATTACCATTTTTCAAAGTGAATTAAAAAGTCTTTGAATTTGTTTAAGGTCATATCTAAGGTTTTTAAACCATAAGTATCAGTTTTTATTCCATCAGCACCGTTATCTTGTGACCAAAGACATGCACCTAAATTAGCACCGAATGCTCCTCCACTTACAGGAATTATTCCATTTAATAAGTAAAATGTGTTTATTTGTTGAATAGCTAATTCTTGACCTCCAGATCTATCTCCTCCAACAACAATACTCATTCCAATTTTACCTTTGAATATATCAATATCTTCCATTATTAAGGATTGACATCTATCAATTATTGCTTTTGTTTGTGCAGAAACACTTCCAAAATGTATTGGGCTTGCTATTATAATTCCATCAGCTTCTTTTAATAAGTCTTTAAGATTGTTCCAATCATCATCAATTGAACAGTTTCCACTTCCATCTTCACATAAACTACAATGATTACATGGAGCTATTTTATTTTCTCTAACAGTTATGAAATTAACTTCAATATCATCGTTTTTTATATCATTTAAAGCTTTTTTAAGTAAATATTCACTTGCCCCTTCACGTGGACTTCCACATATTCCAATTACTTTCATTTTACCACAATCCAAACAATATTTATTAATATAATGAAATTAATATATAATTGTATAATATTAAATGTATTAATATATGATTGTATAATATTTAAAATTTTTATTGTTTAGTGTAATACAATTTTAATTATCATTTATGATATTATTGTTTTAATTTCTAAGGTGTTATAATGGATTTTGCTAATGGAACCGTAAAGAAGTATTCTAGAGAATATACTAGAACTCTTAAAAATGGTAAGAAAAAGAAGTATAAGACAGAACAAGTTCAAGTTACTGTTCCTAAAGCTGAAAATATCTTCGAAGATGCAGAAGAAGTTATTATTTTACGTAAAGAAGATTTTAATTCTTTAGAAAATAATGTTGATAATGACGAGATTGAAGAAATTATGACTGCTTTAGAGTTGTTTAATCTTATTTTAACAGAAAATATTCAAGATTTAGAATCTGAATTGGATGAGAGTAAAGCTGAATTAGATAAATCTAAATCTGACTTTGAAGAATCTTTATCTAAGATTGGTGTTTTAGAAGCTGAATTAGATGAAAGTAAAGCAGAATTAGAGAATAATAAATCTATTATTGATGAGTTTAAATCTCAAATTGAGGATCTTGATTCTGGTGAAGATTTATCTGAATTACAAT
>JAKSUE010000151.1 GCA_024409165.1 archaeon | reverse complement strand
AAATTTTGATTTAAAATAAGTTAATTTTATAAAATAAGATATTATGATTTAATTGTTTTAGTTTTAGGTTAAAACAATTAAAATCATTAAAATTATAAGTGAAATAAAGAATACTGCAGTACCTTTGATTAATGGATCTGGGTGTTCTCTGTCTGAGTAGAACACAATACCATAAGATAAGAGTAATGCAATTATTAATTCTAATAATCCTAAGTAACCAGTAGGTATGTTAGCATATCCAAGTAATACACTGATTATGTATGATATGATTACAACTACAAAAATATCTACAACAGGATTCTTAAGATAAGGTATTATAGTTTCGCTAAGTGGTTTACTTGGCTCTGGTTTTCTTTGCATTTGTCTATTATATGGTTGTCTAGTATAAGTAGGTTGTCTAACTAAACTTCCTCTTGTATTTGAGGTAGTTTGATTAGGTTTTTTAGTTAAATTAGCAAATCTTTGACCTAATTTAGAAGTATTACCTAAGTTTCTAGAGTTATATTGTGGATTTGAACCAGCTCTATCTAATCTGACTCTTTGAGTTGGAGCTCTATTGAACATTAATTGTGATGAGGAATTTAAGTATTCAGCACGATAACGATTATCATCATATTCATCGTAGTCTTCATAATCTATATCATCTGTATCATCATAATACTCATCATAGTCATATGTTTCTGAATCTGCTGATTCTGGGTAGTAATCATAAAAGTTAGTAATTTCTTTTTCTTTAGCTTCTTCTTCTTTTTTCTTATCGTTGTATTTTTTAGCTAATTTGATTAATCCTTTTCTATCAACTAATTTGATATGTCTTTCTTCACCATATAAAATAGCTTGTTCTGAGAATTTAGAACTTGTAATAATACAGACTTTGGAAGCTTTTAGGTTTTTACCAACCATTTCCATTTCTTTTAAAACATCTATTCCAACAGTCCATTCTTTATCATAGTTTTTGCATGCTACAACAAGTGCAAAATCACCCATTGAAGTTGGTAAAACAGCATAGATATCTACTAATTGTTGGGTTGTTTTAAAATTTTTATAAACTTTAAAGCCTGATTCTTCAAGTATATTAGCTATAAAATTTATTAATTGTGGTTTTTCCACGTTTTCACCTTATAATATCTTATTTTAAAATTTAAACTTTAAGCATTTAAAAATAGATTATACTTTAAGTTTACAATATATTATATCTATTTATTAACTAATATATAAATTAATTTATTTGTGTTTATGTGAATTTTTAAGTTGGTGTGGAATTTTGTTGTGGTTGTGGAGTTTTGCTGTCAATGTTTAAAATTGTAATTAAACTGTAAAATTGTCTTTATTTGGGATTTTCTTATTTTTTAGGGCAGTTTTTTAATAAAATATGGAAAAATACTTAATTAACTTATGTAAATAGTAATAATATGAAAATTTTATTATCAAATGATGACGGAGTTCATGCATCAGGTATTTTAGCTTCTAAACAGGCTGTTGATGAGTATGGTGATGTTTTTGTTGTTGCACCTTCTACTCAACAGAGTGGTATTGGGCATGCATTGACTCTTTATGAACCAATTAGGATGGATGAAGTTAATTTGAGAGATGGTAGTTTGGCTTATTCTGTTTCTGGAACACCTACTGACTCTGTTACTATGGGTATTTTTGAAATAATGGATGAGTGGCCTGATCTTGTTATTTCTGGGATTAATACTGGTCAAAATACTGGTAAAGGAGAATTAACAACTTCTGGAACTTTAGGTGCTGCTATGGAGGCGGCTTCTTTAGGTATTCCTACAATAGCTATTTCTCAGCATGTTGAAACTGAACATATTAAGTTTAATGAAGGGCATGTTGAGATTGATTTTTCAGCTTCTCAGATTGTTTTAAAGAATTTAGTTGAGAAAATTATAAAAAAAGGTTTTCCTAAAGGAATTGATATTTTAAATGTTAATGTTCCAACTAACCCAGATTCTTATGATCCTATTGTTTCTACATTAGCTACTCGTATGTATTGGCCTTTTGTTGAAAAACGTCATGATTTAAGAGGTAAACCATATTATTGGATTGATGGAAATTTATATGAAGATAATCCTAAGGATTCAGATTTTCATAAATTGGTTAATGAGAATAAACCTACTATTACTCCATTGTCTTTAGATATGGTTAAGAATTTAGAAGAATTTAAAAAGTGGTAGATTAAAATAAGTTAATTTTAAAAAAGTGGTTAAAGGTGGTTAATATGATTGTTAAGTGATAATATTTTAAAAATAAGATATTCTGAATTAAACATTTTAAAAATAAGAATTTTAAAAAGAATATAATTCTGAATTAAACATTTTAAAAATAAGATTTTTCTGAATTAAACTAATTAATGTTTAATTCAGCTAAAATATTATCTCTTTCGGTTCTAAGTTCTTTTAAAAGTTCTACGTCAGGGTTTTCAGAGTTTTCTAAAGCAATAATACTGGTAGTAATTGCTTGTAAGGTACTTTCAAGTTGATTAATTGCCATTATAATTTCTCCTTGTTTTTATAATATTTGATATATAATTTATAATTTGATATATAATTTATATAATTTCTAATAATTGATATATTATTTTATATTGTTTGTAATATATAATTGTTTGTATTATTGAAAAGTTTATAATGTTGTAATTATAAATATACTTGTAATTGAGTATTGTAAAATATTCTTTAATTAAATTCGATTAATTTTTAATTGAATTAAATGGGGTGAAAAACATGAATGATAATTTTCAAGTAAACAAACAATTTGCTAAGTTCAAAGGTAAAGACGTTATTGTAGGTCTTAAGAATTGGGAAGAAGTAGAAGGAAAAGTCATAACTTTAGATAACTTTTTAAACTTAGTTTTAGATGATGGTGAAGGTTTAAGAGTTATTAAGGGTGGTAAAATAGCATTTATTTCTATTAAGGAATAAATTTATTTTTCCTTTTATTTTTTTATAAATTATTAGTAATACTTTTTTATAATAATTTATTATTTATTACTATTTTTTTAAATGATTAATTAAAGTTTTAAATTATTATTTTAATGCTTCTTTTTCAATAGCTGTTCTGATTGATTCAATTGAGTGTCCTCTCATAAGGGCTAAGAACATTGCTCCACCAGCACCAGCACCTTCTTTAATGAATCCTTTTGTATAATTTTTTAATCCTTCTACAGTTGAATCTTCAAAGAATGGATCTACTGCGTTTACGGTTATTCCTCCAATTTGTTTTGCAATGTCTAATAAATCAGCAGTTTCATCAGCTACAACATATGCAGTTGTTGATAAACAGGTGTTAGAGAAATCAAAGTTTTTATCAATAGCTCTTACTATTGCACATGCTGCTGTTAATTGGGTTCCTCCTGCAAGAACTACAGGTACAGTTGCTCCCATGATTACACCTGCAACAGCAGGAAGCATAGCATCTCCAACAGCTGCAACAACTTCAAATGGGTCGTTGTCTTTACTTGGGGTGATGTTTGCATTAGCTAATCCTTCATCAACAAGTCTGTTTTTTAATGAATGTGGATTAGTATCCATACAACCACTGACTTTTCCTTTAGCATCATATCCAAGACCTACAAGAACTCCAAGTGCAGTTGTTGTTCCAGCAGCTAAACTTTCTCCAATTACAATATAATCATGTTTTTCAGAGAGTATTGTAGCTAAGTCATATGCTTTGTTAAATATTGCTTCTGGATTTTTTACAGCTTTTCCTGTACTAATATCTCCACCAAAATTACCATCACTTATATCAAATACATCAACATTAGCTTTGATTTCAGATCCCGCATCAATAATCATTTTTGCAGTATCTGCTAATTCTACAGATGCTTTTGCAATTACAGAAGGTGTAGGAGTTACAACTTCTCCAATAATAGTTTGAGGTATATCATCCATACACATTACTTTTCCACTAAGAATAAGTTCAGCATCTCCTGCAGGGGTGTATTTTGTAAGTTCAGGAGTAGCTCCTGCTCCTGTAAGACCAGGGATTTCTGAGGTTTTTGTAGTTGCGATTGTACAAATAAAAATAGGATTTTCAAGTTTTGGTAATTCTTTTACTAATTTGTCAGATCCGTAAGTTTTTAATCCTTTAATCATAATATTACCTTAATTTTATTTTTTTATTTATTTAATTTATTGAAAGTAAATTTAAATTATTTTTTTATTTATTTTACTTAAAAGTAAATTTAAA
>JAKSUE010000150.1 GCA_024409165.1 archaeon | reverse complement strand
ATTAAGATTATTATTAAAATATTATAAAATTATAATAAACTTATCAAAATATCATAAAAATATTAAATAATAATTTACTTATCTACTATAACGATGAGCAATATTACAAGTACCTTCTTTACTTACCATACATGCACCAATTGGATGCATTGGATTACATGCTTTTCTGAATAATTTACAATCTTGTGGTTTAGCCATTCCTCTAAGAATAGGGCCACAGATACAACCTTTCGGTGCATCTTTGACATCTTTAACTTCAATATCATAGATTTTTCTTGCATTATATTCATCAAATTCAGGATTAAGTTCAAGACAAGAATTAGGCATTTTAGGGAAACCTCTCCATTCACGAGAAACTTCATGGAAAACTTGATTCATAGCTTCAATACCTTTAACATTACCTTCTTCTCTTACAGCACGTTTATATTCATTTTCAATTTTAGCTTCACCATTATCAATTTGTCTTAAAATCATATAAACAGACATTAAAATATCTAAAGGATTAAATCCAGCTACAGCTTGTGGAATACCATAGTCAGTAGAGAATTTTTCAAATGGTTTAGTTCCAATAATAGTACAAACATGTCCTGGTTGAATTAAAGCATTTAAACTTGTTTCCCCAGAGTTAATTAAGAAATCAAGTGCTGCAGGAATTAATCTATGACAAGATAAAATTGAAAAGTTTTCAGGTGGTTTACTTAAAAGTTCCGCTGCAACAGTTGGAGCAGTTGTTTCAAATCCAGCAGACATGAAAACAACATCATTTTCTTCTTTTTTAGCTATTTCAACAGCATTTGGAACACCATAAACAACACGAATATCTGCACCTTCAGCTTTAGCTTCAGCAAGAGAACCATTAGACCCAGGAACTCTAAGCATATCACCAAAAGTAGTTATAGTAACTCCTTTATCTACTAATTCTAAACATTCATCAATCTCTCTTGAAGGTACAACACAAACAGGACACCCTGGACCTGCAACAATCTCAACTTCCTCAGGAAGAAGAGACCTAATACCATATTCCATAATAGTATGTTCATGAGAACCACAAACATGCATAATCTTAACAGGAGTAGAAATTTCTTCAATTCTACCTAATATTTTCTGAGTTAACTCTTTCATATTCCCACTAGCCATTCTTACACCAGCACAAAATAATAATTTAATTATTAAATTTTTTAAATAAATTCTAAAATAATTCTAAATTTTGAGTATTATATAGATAATTTAATATTAATTAATAACATATATACATAATATAATTAGTATGTTATATTTAATAATACTTATTAAAAAATTCTACTAAATCTAAAAATAGCTAAAGGTTTTAAAATGTATAAAGATAATAGAATATTAGTTGTAATACCTGCAAGAGGCGGTTCAAAAGGAATTCCTCGTAAAAATATAAGATTACTTGGTGGTAAACCATTAATCTCCCATACAATTGAAATGGGACTTGAATCTAAATATGTTGATGAACTTGTTGTGACAACTGATGATGATGAGATTTCATTTGTTGCAGAGAAGTTTGGTGCAAAAACTATTAAACGTGATGGTAAACTTGCAGAAGATTCTATTCCTCTTGATCCTGTAATTTATGATGCTACATTACAACAGGAAGGTAAAATTAATGAAAATTATGATATTGTAATTACTGTTCAACCAACTTCCCCACTTCTTAAAACCAAAACCTTAGATTTAGCTATTGAAAGATTAATCGATTCTTGGGATAATAAAAATGAAAATGAACAATATGATACAATAATTGCTGTTGTTGATGATAGACATTTAAGTTGGGGTTATGATGAAGAGGCAGAAAAATACTACCCATTATATGAAGAGAGATTAAATCGTCAATATTTACCAAAAGCATATAAAGAAACTGGAAGTATTTTTGCAAGTAAAAGAGAATTTGTAACTGAAAATAGTCGTTTAGGTAATAATATTGGTCTTATTGAAATATCTAAACAAGAAAGTATTGATATTGATAATTATGAAGATTGGTGGGTTGCAGAGAGAATTCTTAAGAAAAAGAAAATTCTTATAAAAACCGATGCAAATCATGAAATTGGAACTGGACATGTATTTAGAGGATTAGCACTTGCTTCTAAACTTGTAAATCATGAAGTTATTTTCTTACTTGATAAAGCGCAACCACTTGGAATCGAAATTGTATCTAATAATAATTATCCATTTATTACTCATAATAGTAGTGAAAGTAAAGAAGATATTATTAATAAAATAGTCGAATATGACCCTGATATTGTAATTAATGATATTCTTAATACTCATTCAAAATATGTTAAAGCATTATATGATAATAACTATTATATTGTAAACTTTGAAGATTTAGGTGGAGGAATTAAATATGCACATATAGTCTTTGATGCATTATATGAACATAAAATACCTCTTAAAAATCTTTATTCAGGACATAAATATTATATCCTTAAAGATGAATTTAATTATCAAGAATCTAAGACAATAAGTGAAGAAGTTAATAAAATTTTACTCACATTTGGTGGTACAGATCCTAATAACTTCACAGAAAAAACCATTGAAGCAATTCTTGAAAGTAAATATGAAAATGATATTGAAATCATCTTAGGATTAGGTTATGCTAATAAAAAAGAAATTCAAGAAAAATATAAAGATAATGATAGAATAACTATTTATGAAAATGTAAGAAATATGAGCGAACATATGTACAATGCAGATTTAATCTTTACATCAGCTGGAAGAACAATGTATGAAATAGCATCAATTGGTGTTCCATGTATCTGTTTATGCCAAAATGAACGTGAAGTAAGCCATATCTTTGGAAATGTTGAAAATGGTTTCATAAATATGGGACTTGGAGAAAATGTTTCAAAAGAAGAAATCAAAGAAACTCTTGAAAAAACATTAGAAGATTATAATTTAAGATTAGAAATGAATAAACGTATGTTAGCTATTGATTTAAAACATGGATTTGAAAATATTATGAATCTTGTAAAACAAGGTTATAAAGAATGGAAAAAAGAAAATAAATAAAAAAATGCAAATCAAATTATGAATAATAAGGAGGAATAAATAATGAATATATTTAATGAAGAACCATTTTTAATTGCAGAAATTGGTGTTAATTATTATGATATTGCAAAAAAAGAAAACATATCTAATATGGAAGCTGCTAAATTAATGGTAAAAGAAGCTAAAGATGCAGGATGTAATGCAGTTAAATTCCAAAGTTATAAAGCAAATACTATTGCTTCTAAGAATTCTCCAGCTTATTGGGATACAACAGAAGAACCTACAACTTCCCAATATGAATTATTCAAAAAATTTGACTCTTTTGGTAAAGAAGAGTATAAAGAAATTGCAGATTACTGTAATGAGATTGGAATAATGTTCTTATCAACTCCTTTTGATTTTGATTCTATTGATTATCTTGATGAATTTATGGATGTTTATAAAATATCTTCCTCAGATTTAACTAATTTACCATTTATTAAAAAAATAGCTAAAAAAGGAAAACCTATAATAATTTCTACAGGAGCATCAACTCTTGATGAAATAAAATTAGCTATTGACACTATTGAAGAAGCAAATGAAGATTATACTAATGGTAAATCAGCTATTGGAATTATGCATTGTGTTCTTTCTTATCCAACAGATAATAATGATGCAAATCTCCTTATGATTAAAAATCTTAAAGATTTATATCCAAATTATGAAATTGGATACTCTGATCATACAAAACCCGATGATAAAATGCTTATTTTAACAACTGCATATCTCTATGGTGCAACAATCCTTGAAAAGCATTATACTCTTGATAAAACATTAAAAGGAAACGACCATTATCATGGAATGGACCCTGAAGATATTAAAACATTTGTTCAAAATATCAAACTTATCAAACAAATCAACGGACAATATGATAAAATACCTTTAGAATGTGAAGGAGAATCAAGAAAACAAGCAAGACGTTCTATTATTGCACTTAAAGAAATTAAATCTGGAGAAGAAATTACAGAAGACAAACTCACTTATAAAAGACCTGGAACTGGAATTTCCCCAACCCAATTAGATACTGTAGTTGGTAAAAAAGCAAAAATAGACATTAAAGAAGACGATGTACTTTCTTATGATATGTTTGAATAAAAATACTATTAGAATATACTATTAGACTCAATAGAAGGATAAAAAATGAAAACAACTGTAAAAGAAATTTGTGAAAAAATTTG
>JAKSUE010000015.1 GCA_024409165.1 archaeon | reverse complement strand
TTAATTATTATTAATTTTTCTATTTTTTGTTTTTTTAAATAGTAAATTTTTAATATTTTTAATAAAAATAAATTTAATAATAGTTATGGAAAAAAAGTATTATTTTTACACTCTTCAATCGAGTGATGCTCCTAACGAAATACGTTATGTTGGAGTAACAACTCAAAGTTTAAAACAAAGATTTTCTGAACATAAATATAAAGCAAATTCTCAAAAATATAGATCTCAACCTGTTCATAAATGGATGTTTTCTAAATTTCAGTCTAAATTAAATATTATTATAAAATATTTAGATGAATGTTTAGAATCAGAATGGAAAGATAGAGAAAAATATTGGATCAAATTTTATAAAGACTCTGGTGCTAAATTATTAAATCTTTAGCTAGGAGGATCTGGAGTAATTACTAAAAATATGAGAAATATATATGGAAGAGAACGTTCTATATTAGCTCATAAAATTCCAGTAGCTGCTTACAGTAAAACAAATAAATTATTTATGAAATTTGATTCAGAAACAGAAGCTGCTAAATATTTTAATGTTCAAAAATCTGCTATTAATGCTGTTATAAACAAATCGAATAGATTTTGTTGTGGATATAAATGGATTAAACTTAAAAAAGAAACTTATCCATTTAAAACACAAGATAAAAATAAAAAATATAATGAAAGAATTCCTATATATCAATATGATTTAAATGGAAAATTCATACATAAATATTTATCTATTAGACAAGTTATTAGAGAAGCTTTTAATAATAAGGGTAGTGGTAGTTCTTTTAAAAAATTTGGTGTAAATACCAATAGAATTTATAAAGGATATCTTTGGGGAACAGAAAATTTTGTTTTAGATTTTACTAAAATATTTCCTTATAGAGAAATAGATTTAGATGGTAGAGAAATAAATAAATTTGTTTGTAGAAAAGCTATTGCTAGGTATTTAAAAGTAGATTTTTCTACTGTTAATACTTATATAAACAAATTTAAATTAACTAAAAATAATACAAAAATTATTAAATATTAAGATATAGTCAGGCTTATATTGAAAAATATAAGATTACGCAAGTTCAATCAATTAATAATAATATTGAAATAAAAGAAGTCAATAATATTATTTTTGGTTTTGATTTTATTGGAAAATCATTTTGTGGTTTAGGAGCAGACGATAAAAATGGTATATTTTTAACTTTAACTGCTTTAAAAACATTTCCTGTTTTAAAAGCAGCGTTCTTTCATGGTGAAGAAATAGGATGTAAAGGAAGTCATAATTGTGATGTTTCTTTCTTTTCTGATTCTAGGTATATAGTTGAATGTGATAGAAGAAATAATTCTGATTTTATTAACAATGCTGCTGGAGTAGAACTTTGTTCTCAATCTTTTATAGATGCTTGTGATATTAAGCATTTTGGTTATAAAATAGATAGAGGTTTATCTACTGATGTAATGGCTCTTAAAAAAGAAGGAGTAAAAGTTAGTTGTTGTAATATTAGTTGTGGTTATTATAATCCACATACTGATTATGAATTTACTAGTTTAGACGATTTAAATAAATGTTGGAGTTTAGTTAGCCATATATTATCATTACCTGATACCTATCCACACGAGGCAAAGGAAGAAAAAAGTTATTTAGGTTATTATGGAGAATACTGGAAAAATTATTCTAAAAAGACCTTAGTTATGCCTCCAGTACTAAAAAGTAAAAAAGATAATGGTCGGAGGCTCATCATTACTTAGCTTATTTCGTAACTTTACTGAATTAATTGTTTCAGAATATTCTTGGTGTAAAAGGATTTCAGCACTTGACTATATTAGTTCTAAGGGAATAAATAATTTACTTTGTCTTAGTAAATTTCTTTATTATGGTACTATTTCAACTCATAAAGACGCTTTTAATTTTATAAAAAATGCTGATATAAATACTTTAAGTATTATTTTAAAAGCTTTTGATGTTGGAAATATAAAACCAGATAATTTGTATTGTAATAATATATCCACAAGATTAAAAGAAAATTATATTATAATTGAACCTAATTATATCTTAGATAGAGATGATATTTTTTATACTATATTTGATACAATTAGACTCTATTTACGTGTAACAAAAGAACAACCAAGTTTATCAATACAATATTTTATTAATAATTTAGATACATTAACTTCTTTTAGAAATTATTCTTGGATACTTTGGGAGCGCGGTTATTCTACAATAGAAAAAAAATGTATAATTAGGCAAGTATTTAAAGCAATATTTAAAAACGAGCCTATTATTAAAAGAACAAAATCAATGTATTCTTTTGCTACTAATACAAAAGGAATATTTTAATTTAGTTAAAACATTATAACTTAATTAATAAAGTACGATATTTTAAAATATCAAAGTTACGAATTTAAATTTTTGTTACCTAAGTAGTTCAACGGATAGAACAATACCCTTCTAAGGTAGAAATAACAGTTCGATTCTGTTCTTAGGTACTAATTAATTTTAATAAAAATGAAATTATTAAATAACATTTTATTACAAATTAGATTTTATTTAGGTATTTCTGAAGATAAAAAACGAATGTTACTTTCTTTAATAGAAAAAAATGAATATTCTTATAAAATATATAAGAAAAAATTTGAAAGTATTAGTTATATAGTAGAAAAGGATACCGATATTTATGTTTTTCAATTTATTTTTAATTCTATAGGATTAATAGAAAAGTATAAATTTATTAGATATTCTTCTCACTCAATAGCTAGTGAAAAAGAAGGTACTTTTGAAGAATGTTTAAGTAGTTTTAAATTATGGATTGAACCAATCACATTCCAAGAATCTAAATATTCTAAATATGCAGATTATGGTGGTTATTACGATGATTGGGATTAACTAATTTGGTCATTTCGTCTAGTGATCTAGGACGTAGCTTTCTCTGAGCTAAAACAGAAGTTTGAATCTTCTAGTGACTACTGGCCCTTTCATCTATGGATAGGATACGAAATTTTCAGTTTCGAAAACGTGGTTTGAGTCCACGATGGGCTACAAAGGGAGAGTAACCGGTAATTGGTAGCCGCAAGGACCGTAACTCCTTTCTCTTAACGGAGACTGCTAGTTCGAGTCTAGCCTCTCCCACTAATAATTAAATTTAAAAAATTATGATAATAAACGAATTAAGTGATAAAATAATGGAAGCAGCTAAAGCTCATAATAAAAATAGAACTATAGCTTTACAAATTATGAAATCAGCCTTGCAAAAAGCTTTACTTGCTCCTGGTGCTAATTATGCAGAAGAAATTGAACAGCAAATTTTAATTAAATTAAAATCTGATTATGAAAAATCTATTGCTGAATTTAAAAAAGCAAACAGAGAAGATTTAGTTCAAGAAGATTCTGAACAATTAGAAATAATTAAGGAGTTTCTTCCAAAAGAACCTACTAAAGAAGAATTAGTTGATTATGTATTAAAATTAAAAAAAGATAATCCTGCTATTAATATTGGAAGTGCTATGAAAGAAATGAAAGCAAAATTTCCTATTGTAAGTGGTATGATAATTTCTGTAATCGTTAAAGAAAATTTATAATATGTATAAAATACAAATAGAAAATCCAGATAAATTATTTTTTACTTCTGATACCCATTTTGGCCATTTTAATATAATTAAATATTGTAAAAGACCTTTTACAAGTACAAATGAGATGAATGAAGTTTTAATAAAAAATTGGAATGAAGTAGTTCCCGAAGATGGAATTGTTATTCATTGTGGTGATTTTATACTTCCTCATCAATTTGGTATATCTGAGTATAAAAAATATTTACAGAAATTAAATGGTACTATATTTTTATGTAGAGGAAATCATGATAGAATATGTTTAGGAAACTATGATACTGATTATGTATTTAGTTCTTTAACAGAATATTCAGTATTTGATTCATTACCAACGGTTAAATTATTAAAATTAACGATTGTAGATAATTTAACTATTTGTGTGGATGGATTACAAATATTTGCTCAACATTATCCAGCATTAGCATATAATGGTAATTGTCAGGTTTTTGGACATATTCATACTCTTAAAGATGGTACTTATTGTGGTATAAATAGTAATGATAAAAATATAATAGGAAAACATCAATACGATGTTGGTGTAGATCAAAATGATTATAAACCAATATCATATTGGGAATTATGTGATAAAATATTTATACAAGGTATATAATTTACTTACTCTAATAGTTCAATGGATTAGAATACCTGACTACGGATCAGATGATACGGGTTCGAATCCTGTTTAGAGTACTAAATTTTTAAATTTATGATAACAGCTGAAGAATTAGTAAATTATAAATATATTCCTTCTGAAACTAAAACAGGAATATTATGGTTTTCTGATAATGGTAAATTTTTTCTTAAATTAAATTCTAATAATGAGTTTGATTTTTATTTTACTTCACATGACACTATACCTGTAACAACTGTACATTCTATGAAAGAATTAATTAGAGCAGAATTAGCTTATTATGAAGAAGGAAAAAGATTACTTTTAAAATCATTAGAAGAAATAAATAAAACTATTAATAATTATAAATTGCATTTATTATGATTGTATATGCTAGTAAAATAATAAATAAAATTGAAGATATAATGGAGCCAATTGAATTAGAAGCAAAATTAGTTGAATCTGATTCTAATGGTAGTACCTATTCTTTTCAATTATGCGAAAAAACCTCTACAATACATATAAGTTTTGCTTTAGATAATTCTAGAAATGGCGTTTTTGTATATGATAAACAAGGTAATGAATGGATTGTAGTAATTAATAAAAATATCTTAAAAGAATATTTATTAAATAGATTAAAGAATTCTATTTATACATTAGAGGAAAATATTAAATCAATAGAAGAATTAAAAGAACAATTAAAATTAAAGCAAGAGGCTTTAGATTATATTACTAAATTACAAACTACTATTGATTGTTAAGTAAATCATGCTCCTGTAGAATAACGGTTAGTTCGACAGATTTTCATTCTGTAAACCTAGGTTCGATTCCTAGCTGGAGTACTGGGAGATAGTTCAGTTTGGTTAGAATAACTGTCTGATACACAGTAGGTCCTGAGTTCGAGCCTCAGTCTCCCAACATTATTAATTTAAATTTATAAAAAATGGAAATAGGTATTGGATGTCTTATATTTTTGTATTTATTTTTTACGAGTATAGGTAGTTTCTTATTTGAAGATTGTTATAGTATAAAATGTGTGTTTCTAATTTTTGAATTAATAACTATAATAGCTTGTTTTACAATGTTATTAGAAATTAGTGATACTAAATATTATAAACAAGGTTATATTGATGCTACTTATAACACTGTAAAAATTGATACAATATCATTAGATAAAAATGGCAGAATAACTGATTTTAAAATCATACAAGAATAATTATGGAAGATTTTATAGAAAATTTTCAAAAATTTAGAGATTCTCTTTATAAAAAAAGAGAAGAAGCTACAGATTCTGTAGTTAAAAAAGTATATACCTCTATAATCGATCGTTTTGAAGCTTATGGTTTAAATGATGTATTTTAATAATGGAGTTATTAGTGTAATGGTAACATAAAACATTGTGGCTGTTTTGTCATTGGTTCGAATCCAATATAACTCCCTATTAATAGAGGTTTAGCTTAGTTGGTAAAAGTCACTGACTCATAACCAGTAGATCGCAGGTTCGAGTCCTGCAACCTCTACAAATTTTAAAAAATTTATAATTATGGGAACATTATTTTGTATAATAGGATGTATTTTAGCATTTATTAGTTTTTGGGGTATTTTAGCATTTGAACATTGGCTAGTTATTAAAGATACTAAAGAAGAATATATTAAGATTAATATAGATTCAGTTACTATAATTGGATGTATATTTACAACTATTTTATCTTGGATAGGATTAGGACTTGCTATTATTCTTGGAATAATAATACTTTTATCTTATCTTTTAGATAAAATTACTAAAAAAGGTATTTGTTTTAAAATTAAGAGAATATGGCTGAAGTAGTAGAAATGTTTACTTCTAAGTGTTTACGTAGAGGACAAAGTAAACCATACGCAGACGATGAAGAAGAATGGGAATTTTATCCAAATGAAGGTTATACTCTTGATAATATTACTGAAGAAGCTATTCTTTTAAAAGTTAAGAATACTAGACTTCCGTATAAAGATTGGAATATGCAAGATGAAAATACTTATTTTAAAGGGTATTACAAAATAGAAATACAAAATAATTGTAAAATCTATTATGGTAAAACTCCGTATAGTGATTAATTAATGACATTAGAAACGTTAAACAAACTTATTGACAATGGTCTTATTTGGTTATATCTTGGAGAGTTAATTAGTGCTGATACTAATTTAACTGTTCAAGATTGTAATAATCATTTAGAAAAATTAAAAGATTTATCTAATATAATAAATCAATTACAAGATAAAGAAACAAAAGATAAATTATCTAAATTTATTGATGATGGAATTTTAATTCTTAATCAAGATATAGAAAGATTAAATAAATGACATTAAAAAGACGATTTGATCAGGCTATTGAAGATATAATGGATAATTTTGAATTTGATAGAATTGAAATATTAATGAAAGCTTTAAATTGGAAATGGGCAAGTGTAAATCCAATGTATTTATCTATTCCAACTAAAGCTGAAATTAAAAAAGTTGCATTACGATTATTAAATGATGTAGTAAAAAAGTATTTAGAAGATTATTCTTTTTCTAATCATTTTTTTACATATAATTATTATGTTGCTACAGGAGGATTTCAAGCAATTATATATCCTCCGGGACATGATTTATCTGATGATTATCCAGAATTATCTTTAGAATTTATTGCTTCTACATGGAGTAGTACTGGAGAAGATTATATATAATTTATTAAAAATTATATTTTGGACAGATAGCTCAGTTGGTAGAGCAAAGGACTGAAAATCCTTGTGTCGGTAGTTCAATTCTGCCTCTGTCCACATTTATTAACATAAATTTAAAATTATGGGAGCTTTTTATCAAAAAATTAATTCTCTATATTATAGAGATGAAAAAACAAACAAAATTCAGCCAGAGAGAGGTTATGTAAAACCAGAATTTGAGTTACTAAAAGATTTAAAATGGGAAGCTACTGAAAAAGTAGATGGTATCAATACTTCTATAGTAATAACAAAAAAAGCTCCTGAAGAAGGAGGATATGATATTAAATTTCGAGGAAAAACAGAGCATGCTAATATGCCTATTACTTTAATAAATAAATTAACTAAAATTTCTGAAACTTTTAAACCTAAACTTTCTGAATTTCTTGAAAACTTTGAAATAGGTGATGAGATAGAACTATTTGGAGAAGGTTATGGTAATAAAATTCAGAGTGGTAATGGTTATCTTGCACAAGATGTAGATTTTATTTTATTCGATATTAGAATAGGTAAATATTGGTTAACAAGAGAATCTTGTGAAGATATAGCTAAAAAATTAGATCTTAAAATAGTTCCATTAATAGGTTATATGACTATTCCTCAAGCAGAAGAACTTGTTAAAATTGGATTTACTTCTTTAGTTGCTCAAAATAATAAGAATCTTTTAGCTGAAGGATTAGTTCTTAGAGCTCCTCTTGGATTAAAAGATAGAAGTGGTGAAAGATTAATTACAAAAGTAAAAACTTGTGATTGGGTTAAATATAATAAATGATGCTGTTATCATTAACCAAAAAACAGTAGTTTCCGTTTGAAAACTTAAAATAAACAACCGTTTGAATTCCGATAGTTATAGGGAATTAAGTGTTATACTACTTTAAAAGTGTACGGTTTATATATTTATCGAGAATAAAATATATCGGGAAATCGTTAGAAGAGTGGTTCTCTTCATTTGCTACATTGGGACAGTTGGTCTACTCCGCTTGACTTGTAATCAGGATTTCGTTAGTTCGAATCTAACATGTAGCTCATCTAATTTATTTAATTAATATGTTAAAATTTCTAAAAAATTTATTTAAAACTTATTATAGAATTGATTATATTGATAAATCTGGAGGTGTACAAACAGTAATTACTAATTCTTCTGAAAGAAAAAATCATTTTGTAAATGAATTTAGAAAAAAGCCTTTATACAAAAGAATATATGTAAAACATTGTTTAGATATAACTTCAAATATTACTTTACTTTTTAATAAAGATTTTGAAATTTTTACTTTAATGTAAAATATTATTGCTAAGATTTGATTCTAGAGCAAACTTAGATCGTAACTTCTAACCGGCATCCCTTAAGAACTGCTTACTGAGTTGCTGAATCGTATAATGTCAGATAGGTAATAGTACATCCTATGAGAATTTTCAAGCTTCTAACTAAGTAATAATAGTACTACATAACAATGAGTTAGCATTGTTATTTTATAACGCTAATCTTTCTTGATTAGTAAAGAAATATTTACGAATATTTCTATCTCCTATAGATTCTTAATTGAATCTATAGGAACTATATAGCGATGTGTTAGTAATGGTAACTAAAGAGTTTCATATGCTCTAGACTATGGGTTCGATTCCCATCATCGCAACTACGGGATATAGTATAATGGTTAGAATCCGTGCTTTGGGAGCATGTGGTGTGAGTTCGATTCTCGCTATCCCGACAATATAATTAAGTTTAATTTTATGCAAAAACAATTAGTTTTAGACTATAAACAATTTAGAATTGGCTTATTTCCAAAAATGTTCTTTATTAAATTTAATAAATCTCAATTAAATAAATTAATAAAGGATTATTCTAAAATAACTTTACATTGGTTAATATAAAATATGCGGGATGATCCACTGTTGTATCACAGTGCCCGCTCCAGCAGATATAGTATAATGGTTAGTATATGTGCCCTCCAAGTACGAGATGTCGGTTCGATTCCGGTTATCTGCACTTAATAAAAAATATTATGAAGAAAAATCAATTAAACAAATCAAGTAAATTTTTTACTAATTCTAATTTTCCTAATATATCACAATATTGTGAATGTTGTATAAATAAAGAAAGTTGCAATAAAGATAAAAAACAAGCTTGCCTTAAATTTAAAATATGAACGCAATATTAAATTCTAAAGATACTTATTTAAAACATTTTATTCTAGAATGTGAAGCACAAGACGGTGATGCAATGCGTTTTACTATAATTGAAGATGATAAAGATTCATTATATATTACTACAACTTCTGATTTATTTTCTGAAAAACAAAATAGTATTTTAGATAGAATTAAGTTAGCTTTTAAAATATTGTTAGGTAAAGAATTTTGGTACCATTCTATTATAGTAACAAAAGAAGATTTACAAAAATTAAAAGAATTTTTAAATAATAATTACTAGTTATGAAATTAATTAAAATAAATTGGATTGAAAAATTATATACTAGATATATAAATGTAGATAGTATATCACATATATTAGTAGATTTTAATCGAAAAAATTATAGTAATGAACCGTATGGGACTATTATTTTTAAATTAAAAGACGAAACTTCAATAGACATAGTATTTATGTATAAAACACATTCTAAAGAAGAATTTATTATTCTAAATAATAAAATTGAAGATTTTTTGCAAAACAATGAAACTTTATTAATAATAGATATATAATATGCATTATTGGGGAGATGAATGGTTTCAAAAATATGGAAATGATCTATATAAAGCAATTGATGAAATTGATAAACAATTACGTAAATATCATATAGGAGCTATTACAAAAGAAAAATGGGGATGTAGAAGAGAAGATATGTTACGTTTTTGGGATGGTGGGTTATACACAATATTATTTGGTTATCGATTATATATAGGAACATTTCGATATAAAGGATTATTTAAATTTAAATGGTTTGAGAATTTTATAAATAAAATCCATCGTTTTATATATAATAAGTTAGATAAAGGAATTCCTAATATACCTTCTGAAACAAAAATAGAAGATTATAAAAAATATTATAATAAAAGAATATGGAAAGGATTAATTTATTATAATCAAAAAATAGGATTAACAAAATTAATAAATAATTATCAAGTAAAAATGTATAATAAAATTTATCAACAAATATGTAAAAAATATCCACATATTGTTGATGAATTAATTATGGATATTGATGGTTACGAAATGATAAAACCATGTAAATGGGGTAATATTGATGGAAAAGAAATTCATAATAAGTATTGGAAATCAATATATTAGGAGATAACAACCTATAAGGAATAGGGGCTGCCTGCTAAGCAGATCGTTCGACAGTGTCGAATAGGGATCGAAACCCTGGATCTCCGCTTTAAATTTTAAATTATGAGAAATCCAAATAGAATTAAACCTTTTCTAAATAAATTTTTAGAAATGTTGAAAAAACAACCAATAGATTTTTATTATCTAATTACAAGATATTTAGAGAAGATTGATCCATTTTATTTTGAAGAAGAAGAATTTTTAATAAATTTTGAATCATTTATAGTTTATTTACCAATTTATAATAATAAAGTTTCTTTTCAAATTAAACAACAAATTTGTAAAGAATTAGAAAGGATTTGGCTTAAATTTCCTGATTGGAGATTTGGACAATTATTAGTTAATATTTATGATAAAATTCCTTTAATTTCTTTTATTTCTGATGAAGAATATATAGAAAAATTAAAGACTTTATTTAAGTAATAATTTTAAACAGTCGTGTAGTGCAATGGTTAGCATACCACCCTGTCACGGTGCGAGGTTGCGAGTTCAAGTCTCGTCACGACTGCCAAAAAACCTAATCCGAGTAGGCAGACTTCGGGAAAGTGGTGAATGTCGATGCCCTATGTCATCACAACGGACAGTTTAATGGTATCTGTTCATTTTTTAATGGAAGTGTAAGCCTAATTGGTAAGGCAGCGGTCTTGAAAATCGCTAGTAATCGTCTAAGCAACGGTGTGGGAGTTCGAGTCTCTCCGCTTCCGCTAAACATCTTGGGGCTGTAGTATAGCGGCTATTATGCCTGCCTTGCACGCAGGAGACTCGGTTTCGATTACCGACAGCTCCACATATGGAACTTTAGTTCAGTTGATTTAGAATACTTGCCTTACAAGCAATAGATCAATGGTTCGAATCCATTAAGTTCCACTATTAATTAATTTATATAATATTTATGTTAAAAATATTAAAAGATTTTAATAATAAAAAAGATCTTAAAAATATTTTAAAACTAATAGATTCTGCTGAATTAGAAATTAGTTTTCTAGGTATAACCTTACTTAAAACTGCTCCTTATTATAAAAATATTAAAAATTTAGCAACGTTTTACTATATTGGAACTTTAGATAATAATTTACAAATTACTAAATATTTATATAATTGTTATAAAAGTATTAAAAATATATCAGTACTTAATTTATATTATTCATTTTCTCATGAAATATATTATACTTTATTAAATAAAATTCGTGTAAAATTTAAATATAAAGACTATTGTTCTAGTGATAAATTAATTTGTACTCTTAATAAAATAATTAGTATAAAAAATTTAATTGCATTAAATGTAATTCCTCTTAATTTATCTATTGGAGATATAATTTTTAATAGTATTAATAATAATTCTTTTTATAGAAAAAATAAGAATTATTTTATTAAAATAGAAAATATCAGAGAGAAACTACCTATATTAAAGAAACAAGTATTATTCTATCATTATTATAGTCCTAATTTAAATTATTTAGGTAATGGTACTTCTTTAAAAATTTTAATAAATTTAATTAAAAAAGAATTTATTACTAAAAAAGTTTG
>JAKSUE010000149.1 GCA_024409165.1 archaeon | reverse complement strand
AAGATAAATTATATATTAAAAGATAAATAAAAGTTAAAGTAGTATAAAAAAATAAAATTAAATTTATTAAAAACTTAATTAAAATTTAATTAAAACATTGAAAACTTAATCAAATATTAAAAAATTACAATAATAACGTGATACTATGGCTATGTTAGGAAATTTAGGAGAAAACCTTACAAATACAATGAAAAAGCTAGCAGGTATGAGTGTTATAGATAAAAAAGTTGTAAAAGAAGTTGTTAAAGATATTCAAAGAGCTTTAATTCAATCAGACGTAAATATACAACTTGTTTTAAAATTATCTAAAAAAATAGAAAAACGTGCTCTTGAGGAAGAACCACCAAAAGGAATTACTCCAAGAGAACATGTTATTACCATTATTTATGAAGAAATGGTTAACTTACTTGGTAAAGAAGCTGTAGGTTTAGAAATTAATGAGAAACCATTTAAAATTTTATTCTTAGGTTTACAAGGTAGTGGTAAAACTACAACTATTGGTAAACTCTGTAAATACTTACAAAGAAAAGGATTCTCTCCAGCTGTTGTTTGTACAGACACATGGAGACCTGCTGCATATGAACAGTTAAAACAATTAACTGAAGAAATGCAAATCCAACTTTATGGTGATCCAAATAATAAAGATGCTCTCGATTTAGCTGAAAAAGGTCTTAAAAAGTTCAAAAATCAAAAAGTTATTATCTTCGATACTGCAGGAAGACATAAAAACGAAGAAGACCTTATTGAAGAGATGAATAAATTAGATAAAATTGTTGAACCAAGTGAATCCATACTTGTTATTGATGGTACTATTGGTCAACAAGCTGGTGAGCAAGCAAAAGCATTCTCACAAGCAACTGATATAGGTTCTATTATTATCTCAAAATTAGATGGTACAGCTAAAGGGGGAGGAGCTTTATCTGCTGTTGCTGAAACTGGTGCACCAATTAAATTTATTGGTACTGGTGAAAGAATTGATGAATTTGAAGCATTTGACCCTGAAAGATTCATCTCCAGATTACTTGGAATGGGAGATATTAGAAGTTTAGTAGAAAAAGCTGAAGAAGTTATTGATGAAGATATTGCTGAAAAGACCATGAATAACATGCTCAGTGGTAAATTCACCCTTAAAGACATGGAAAATCAATTTGAAATGATGAATAGTATGGGACCTATGAAACAAGTTTTAAATATGATTCCAGGTTTAGGTGGAAAAATACCTAAAGAAGCTACTAAAATGACAGAAGACAAAATCAGTCAATTCAAAATCATAATGTCTTCTATGACAGAAGAAGAAATGGAAAACCCAAAAATCATTAAATCCTCACGTATTGCAAGAATCTCACGTGGTGCAGGAGTTCAAGAATCCGATGTAAAAGAACTCTTAAAATACTACAACAATACTAAAAAAGCAATGAAAGGTATTGGAAGACGTGGAATGGGTGGAGGAGCAATGAACAGAATGATGGGTCAATTTATGAATAGATAATGACTCTAAGAATAATGGGTCGTAATATATAAAGACTCTAAATTCTTAAATTTAATTATTGAGGATTAAATAATCCTCTTACTTTTTTTATTAACTAAAATTATTTCTAAATAATAAATTCATAATTTATTTAAATTTTTACTATTGAGGAATTCTATGGAAACAGAAATCTTAACTAAAGCTAAAGAATTAATTGAACTTACAAATGGCCAAATATGTAATCACTGTCTTGGACGTAAATTTTCAGATTGTGTTGAAGGTAATGGAAACGAAGATAGAGGGATTAAAATAAGAAAAGCTCTCAACCTTCCAAATATTGAAGATGATACAGATTACAATGAATGTGAAATTTGTCACAATTTATTTGATGAAATTAATGAAAATTTAGTTGATTTAGTTAAAGAAAAAATAGAGTTTCTTGAAGTAGAATTTGATAGTTTTATTGTAGGTTGTTATTTAACAAAAGAAATAGCTGAAAAAGACAAAGAAATAAGTGAAAAATTTGGATTTAATGTTGAAGTAATTAAAAAAGAAATCAACAGAGAATTTGGAAAATTATTAGAATCTAACCTTGAACAAGAAGTTAACTTTGATAAAGAAGATGTTGTAATAATGTTAGATTTAAAACGCTTCTTAAGAGAAGATGCTAAATATCCAATTGGTATTAGAATCCAAATTAATCCAATATTCATTGAAGGAAGATACAGAAAGTTAATAAGAGGTATTCCACAAACTAAATGGCCTTGTAGAAAATGTAAAGGAAAAGGTTGTGAAGAATGTAACTTTACAGGAAAACAATACCCTGAATCTGTTGAAGAACTCTTATCTGAAACTGCTATAAAACATGCAAAAGGTACTGGTGCAAAATTCCATGGAGCTGGAAGAGAAGATATTGATGTTAGAATGCTTGGAACTGGAAGACCATTTGTACTTGAAATTGTTGAACCAAGAATCCGTAAACTCGACTTAGATAAAATCAGCACAGAAGTAGCAGAAATAGCTAAAGGTAAAACAGAATACTTAAACTTAAAATACACAGAAAGAAAAAGAAAAGCAGAAATCAAAGTCTCATCACCTGATACTTACAAAGTATACCGTGCTCTTGTAAAATGTGAAGAAGATATTAAAGAAGAAGACTTAGAAAAACTCCAAACCTTACATATAATTGAACAAAGAACACCAATAAGAGTCTCCCACAGAAGAGCAGATAAAATCAGGACAAAAGAAGTAAAATCAATTGAAACCGAGTTCATAGACCCTAAAACCTTTGAAATGATAATTAAAACAGAAGGTGGATTATACATCAAAGAACTCATTTCAAGTGATGAAGGTAGATCCAACCCAAGTGTAACTGAAGTCTTAAAAACACAATGTATTTGTGAAGAATTAGATGTTATTGAAGTAGGTATCAAATAAAAATAACCTTCAAATTCTAACCCTCTAATTTTTGATAGCGCCCTATTTAAAAAACAATACATTTATTAATATCTTTAAATATATATTAGTATATTATCAAAAGTATATGTTGGATATTTGCTGTAATCTAACAAAATAAAATTCATTATTAATAAGCATTAATTATTAATAATTGAACTTTATTGATATTTTTGATTTTAATTTTTATTAAATTACATTATTGGATTTAATAATAATTTTTACACTATATAATTTAGATTAGCCTTAATTAGCTAAACCCTAAGATTAAGGAGATAATCTAAAGTTTATTATATAGAAATTCTACCAATAGCTAAACCGAAGGGCTTAATTATAGTTAAAAAGCTACTAGCTATTGATGAAAAATATAAATGATGGGTTTTATATTTTTACACAATTTATAAATTAAATATTATAGAGGTATAAAAATGCAAAGATCCAGAGGATTTAAAAGTAGAACTAGAAAAAAATTAACCAAAGTCGCAAGACCTGGTCGTGCTAATCCAATTACAAGAAAACTTCAAAAATTCGAAGAAGGAGATTTCGTACACATCATTATTGATCCAAGTATCCAAAAAGGTCAACCTCACTCCAGATTCCACGGTAAAACCGCTGTAGTTAAAGGTACCAAAGGAAAAGCTTACATTCTTGGATTAAAAGATGGTCACAAAGCAAAAGAATTAATCGTAACTCCTGAACACTTAAAATTACAAGAGTGAGTACAATGATTGGGAAACAAACATTAGAAAGTGAGCCAATACCTGCAGCTAAAGTAAAAGAAATTCTTGAAGAATTCTCTGAAAAACATGAACTTAGCTATGAACAAAATGTAACTTTAGCTCATGTAACTAATATAAATAAACTTTCCCTTGAAGATACTGAAAAACTCATTGAAGAACTTGAAGAAGCTGAATTTGCTGACTTTACAATCAGTAAAAAATTAGCAGTTCGTATAGCTGACTTAGTTCCTCGTGACATGGCAGATTTAAGATTAATATTTGCTAAAGAACGTGTTTCACCTTCAAAAGAAGATATGGAAGCAATTCTTGAAATTATAGAGAAATATGATCTTGAAGATGAAATACTCTTCTAAATCAATTTTTTCTATTTTTCTATTCTATTTTTTACTATTTTTAAGAGAAATAAACTAAAAATTTAATTATTTTTTACTACTTTTACTTATTTACTATTTTACTTATTTTATTCTGGGCTTCTATTTGGCCAGAGATCTGAGCATCCATTATTTTTTTAAATTAAACCAAAATTTTAATAAAGTAAGTACTTATTTATTATTATATTATTTTTTTGTTTAAATTATCAAAT
>JAKSUE010000148.1 GCA_024409165.1 archaeon | reverse complement strand
TTAAAATCAAAATAATCAAAAACATTATTATATTTTGATGTTTCTCTAAAAGTAGGTGCATATAAAGCTATTTTTTTATCAGCTATCTCTGGATATTTAGATTTATATTTATCTCTAATCTTATTTTTATTTTCAATACTCATAAGTTCTTCAGAATAATAATCAAGTTTAGGACATCCAAATGGAAGAGTCTTACTTACATCCATTCCAAAAGCATGAGCATAAATATCTGCTATATTACTTGAACTTACAAGTAAATAATTTACTCTCTCACCAATTTTTAATAATAATTTCTTATGTTCATCATCAACAAAATCATAACCAAACTGTTTAAAAGTACCACAAGCATGCCATAACTGAGTAATTATAGCATCTTTATGAAAATTCATAAAAGCAATTGGGAAGAAATTATCTGCAAGGAACACATATTTAGAAGTAGCTAAATTATACATATTTTTAAAAGAAATTTCATCTTTAGGAACATAATGATATTCAATTTTATCCCCATTTTCAATTCCATTAGAAGCATTTCTATTATCTAATTCTTTAGCAATATAATTAAAATTAGCTTCAAATAAACCTTTTTTATCTGTTAAAAAACAGACTTTATTTGATTTTAATGGAAAAGACCTAAAGATATTGAATATTTTCCCATAAATTTTATGTTTTGTAAACATAGCTACCACAATTTCAATATAATATTAACGATTATTATACATTTTATCATAATATTCTTGGTATTCACCAGATTTTACATCTTCAATCCAATCTTGATTATCTAAATACCAATTAATAGTTTCAACAATACCAGTTTCAAAAGTATATTTAGGAGACCAACCTAATTCATTTACAATTTTACTTGAATCAATTGCATAACGTTTATCATGACCTAATCTATCTGTTACAAATTCAATGAGAGATTCAGGTTTATTAAGTGCTTTTAGGATTAATTTTACAATTTCAATATTTTGTTTTTCATTATGGCCACCAATATTATAAACTTCTCCTAATTTTCCTTTGTGAAGAACAAGGTCAATAGCACTACAATGATCATAAACATGTAACCAATCTCTAATATTTTTACCATCACCATAAATAGGTAATTTTTTATCTTCTAATGCATTAGAAATCATAAGTGGAATTAATTTTTCAGGGAATTGATAAGGGCCGTAATTATTAGAACAACGAGTAATATTAATAGGTAAATCAAAGGTATTTCCATAAGCACGAACCATTAAATCTGCTCCTGCTTTAGATGCAGAGTATGGACTATTTGCTTGAAGTGGAGTTTCTTCTGTAAAGTAACCTTCAGGACCTAAACTACCATAAACTTCATCAGTAGAAACTTGAAGATATTTTTTAATATTATATTTCTTAGCTGCATCAAGTAAAACTTGAGTTCCAAGAATATTTGATTTAATAAAAATTTCAGGATCTTCAATACTACGGTCAACATGACTTTCAGCAGCAAAATTCACAATATAATCCACATCACTAACAATCTCATCAACTAATTTAGAATCTCTAATATCTCCTTTAACAAAAGTATATTTAGGATTATCTTCAATATCTTCTAAATTTTTAAGATTACCACAATAAGTAAGAGCATCTAAATTAACAATATCATAATCTGGATATTTTTCAAGCATATATTTTACAAAATTACTACCAATAAAACCTGCTCCACCAGTAATTAAAACTTTAACCATTAAAATCCCTCAGTAAAATTAACTCTCCTAATATATTCACAATTTAAAATCTGTTTTAGTTTCAGACATAGGTTTCCATAATTTATCTTTTTCAGATAATAATAAATCTTCTTCAGTTAAATCTCCAAGTGGCCATTCAATAGCTATTTCAGGGTCATTCCATTGAATTCCACCTTCATCATCAGGGTTGTAGAAGTCTGTACATTTGTATACAAATTCAGCTTCATCAGATAATACAAGGAAACCATGGGCAAATCCTTTTGGAATAAATAATTGTTTTTTATTCTCTTCAGATAATATTTCTCCTATCCATTTTCCATATGTTGGAGAATCTTTTCTAAGGTCAACACCTACATCAAATACTTCTCCTTTAATTACACGAACGAGTTTTCCTTGTGGTTGTGTGTATTGGAAATGAAGTCCTCTGAGAACTCCTTTTGATGATTTAGATTGATTATCTTGAACAAAAGTTAAATTAATTCCTTCTGCTTTAAAATCATTTTCATTATAAGTTTCCATAAAATACCCACGTTCATCACCAAAAACAGTAGGTTCTACAGTAAAAACTCCTTCAATTTCTTTCATTGTAATCTTAAATTTACCCATTTTATCATCATCTATTATTTTGGATTATAATCTACAACTTATAAATAATCAATATTATTATTAAAATTGCCTATTAACTAAAATTTCCTATTAGCTAAATTAACTAAATATTGGCCGTAATCGGTCTTTTTAAGAGGTTCTGCTAATTCTAAAACTTTTTCTTTTGTAATATAACCTTTTAAATAAGCAATTTCTTCTAAACATGCAATATAAAGACTTTGTCTTTTTTGAACAGTTTCAATGAAATTAGCTGCATCAAGTAAACCATCGTGAGTTCCTGTATCTAACCAAGCCATACCTCTTCCAAGTAATTCAACTTTAAGAAGACCTCTATTTAAGTATTCTTCATTTACAGAGGTAATTTCAAGTTCTCCTCTTGCAGATGGTTTTACATTTTTAGCTATTTCAATAACATTATTATCATAGAAATAAAGACCAGGTACAATATAATTTGATTTAGGATTCTCAGGTTTTTCTTCAACAGATAAAACATTACCCTCTTCATCAAACTCTACAACACCAAATGCTTCAGGATTATTAGTATAATAACCAAATACAATAGCTCCTTCTTCAATTTGTGCTGCTTTTTCAAGAATCTCAGTAAATCTATGTCCATGGAAAACATTATCTCCAAGAATAAGAGCTACATTATCATCACCAATAAACTCTTCACCTACAATAAATGCTTCAGCAAGGCCATTTGGTTTTTCTTGAACAGCATATTCAAAACTAATACCTAAATCAGATCCATCACCAAGTAATTCTTCATACATTGGTAAATCTCTTGGAGTTGAAATAATTAAAATTTCTTTAATACCTGCTAACATAAGAACAGATATTGGATAATAAATCATTGGTTTATCATAAAGAGGTAATAATTGTTTAGAAACCGCTTTTGTAATAGGATACAAACGAGTTCCAGAACCTCCTGCAAGTACAATACCTTTCATATAATCACAACTTAAATTTTATATCTATTTTAAAATAATATCTAAATAATCTTTAACAGCTTCTTTATAATCTCTCATTGGTTTAAAACCTGCATTTATCCATTTTTCATTAGATAATACTGAATAATGTGGCCGTGGTGCAGGTCTTGGAAACTCTTCTGTTGTAACTGGATTTACTTTTGTATCTAAATTAGCTAATTTATAGAAATATTTAGTAAATTCATACCAAGAACATTCTGCTGAATTAGTTAAATGATAAATACCATATTTAGAGCTATCTTCTTTGTTTAATTCATAATATTTAACTAATTCACAAATAGCTAATGATAAATCACGAGTAAAAGTAGGAGAACCAATTTGGTCATATACAACACTTACTTCATCATGATTTTCTGCTAAAGACAACATTGTTTTAACAAAATTATTACCATAATAACCATATAACCAAGCAGTACGAAGAATAAAATACTTCTCCATATTCTCACAAATAAACTCTTCACCAGCTAATTTTGTCTTACCATAAGCTGATTTTGGACCAATTTCATCATCCTCAACAAGAGGAGTCCTCTTTTCACCATTAAAAACATAATCTGTACTAATATGTACTAAAGGAATATCCCTCTCATTACAAGCAATAGCTAAATTCTTCGGCCCAATAGCATTCACAGCATAAGCATTATCAAAATGATTTTCACAATCATCCACAGCAGTATAAGCAGCTGAATTAATCACAAAATCTGGTTCAAATTCATTAAATTTATTCATAACTACATCATAGTCAGTTATATCTAAATCCTTAGATCCAGTAGCTATAACATCATAATCTACA
Source organism: archaeon (assembly GCA_024409165.1). GTDB lineage: Archaea > Methanobacteriota > Methanobacteria > Methanobacteriales > Methanobacteriaceae > Methanobrevibacter. Next base: position 181 of record JAKSUE010000148.1, on the reverse strand, counting down.
AGAACTTCTTGTAAATCACTACCTAACATACCATTTGCACCAGTAATTAAAATCTTCATAATATCAACTGAATTTATATAATTAAACCAATAATTGATTTATATAATTGAATTTATAAAATTGAATTTATATGATTAATATATATTTATTTAATAATTTATAATATTTGTTAATATTTTGA
>JAKSUE010000147.1 GCA_024409165.1 archaeon | reverse complement strand
ATCTTCTTTTAAAATTTTATTATCTTCATTTAACTTTTTATTATCTTCTTTTAAAATTTGAATTTCATTATGTTGATCCATAACAAACTTTTCAACATCAGAAACCTTAACTATATTATTATCAGCATTAATATTAGTGTTATTATCTGGATCAGCTGCACATACAGAACCTATACAGAATATTAGTAATGTTAAAAACATTAATGTTTTATATCTCAATTTCATGATATTTCCTCCTATTTTATTAAAAATTTAACTTTATTATACAATTCAGATAAAATAACAGATATAATTATTACTCCAAGAATTGTTACAATAGCCACAGTATAACTAGAAGTGATATGTAAAAATTCGTTTAAAGGATTTACTATGAGTAATAGCAATGCCCATTGTACAATATAAATAACAGTAACATTTCTACTTACAATCTTAATTAATTGTTCAATTCTGCTTGGAACAACAGGTAATAAAAAGTAAAAGAAACTTATTAAAAACAGCACAAAGATTAACATTACTAGGACATCTGGAGTTGAAAGATGTAAGTATTGTAGTTTTTCATAGACTTTACCACCAATGCTTGAAAACATACCATACCTAGTAATTAACCCAACAACCATGAAAACAATACTTAATACAAAAGTAGGGATGAGTATTTTTTTATAAAATTCAGTTTTATCAGTACGCCTTATGAGGCAATTTCCAAAAATCATTCCCACAACAGGTACAACAAACCAATTCAAAACGGGAAAACAACTAACTATTTTATAACCTTCAGTACCAATAAAATGACCCAAAAACTGTGCTAAGTACATGTTAGAGAATGTAATATGGTTAATAAAAGTTCCGATTACTGAAAATATGAGAGCTGCCAAAAATATTTGTTTAATATTAAGGTTGATTCTTTTGAAAATCCCGATTAAAAGAAAACTTAGGCCTGCAAATTGTAAAATATCATTTGAGATTAATGAAAGGATACAATATTCTATTTCTAATTCTCCAATATAACCAGAAACAAAATAAATCAGATTAATTATAAAACCCATTAAAATTAGTTTAATTCCTCGTGTTATGAATTCTTTTGAGGAATCATGTCTGGTGTAGACCATGCCTACACCCATAGCAAACATGAATAAAGGAGCAGAACATTGCATAAAAATGAAAAGATGTTCTAAATAAGGATGATCAATTTGACATAAGCTGCAAAAGGCAAGACAATGAACCATAATCATTAAGACGATAGCAAAAAACTTAGCAACATCTAACTCCAATTGCCTTTTACTATTCACCTTTTCAGAACTAAAAAGATTTCCATTAAAATAATTAAAAATAATCACAACCTAATAGTTTTCTATGATGTATATTTAATTATCGTTCTATATAAAGATAGTATAATCCAATAAAATAGAAAACTATAAAAAGAACAAACAAAAAATATACATTTAGTATTAAAAAGTAAAAAAATTAAACACCTTACCTATTATTACTATTCTCAATTTTAGATAAAATTCATTTCATTTACTCCTTAAAAAAAATCAAATTTTCTACTATTCTTTAACTATTATTAAGAATATAAGTTAGATGATATACATTAACTAAAATATAAAATTATTAAAAAAGAGTACCTATTAAAATAATTCAAAAGTCAATTAATTAGATTAATACTAAATTTATATATATTATTTATTTTAATTAATTAAAAAATACTAATTAAATATTTAACGATGAAAAAAAGACAGTGATTAAAAAAGAGTTTTTTTAGTAGTGGTTAAATTCTTAATTTTTTTATATAATATTACTTTTAATAAAGTATATCTTTTCAATTTTATTAAACACAATTATAATTTAAAGTTTTTTTACAGTTTTATAAGGTCCATAATATATCTCATTTTTTTGTTTTAACATCAATACAATATCCCCAACCGTTTTGGAAGTTCTTAGAAATTACCATATAAATAGGAACTTTAACTTTCTTATACTTACCAGTTTTAACTTTCTTCTTTTTAACAAAAGGAACTTTTTTCTTAAATTTACTATAATATTCTACGTGATGACCATCATCATAGGTTTTATAATAACTACCATACCATTTATAACCATGATTCCAATAATAATTTTCATTTTCAGGATAATCATAAACAGTTAAATCATTCCACTCATCATCCCAATAATCCTCTTCAGTTAGTACATGTTTATAAACCCATTTTTTAGATTTTACATTTTTAGTTTTATAAATAGGCTTCTTATAATTATAATATCTACCTGTCTTTTTCCAAACAACAATGATCATTTTTTATCTTTTTCAAATCATTATTTATTAATTTAACCTTATATTTGCCACATTTTACTGTTTTTACAGCATCAACTGTTTCTACTGCCATTCCAATACAGAAAACTGCCAATATAATTAAAATTAATATTTTCTTTTTATTAGTCATATTATCAAGTATGTTATGTAATATATTTAAATATAAAATATTATTCTATTAATATCAGACTCATTAAGTCGGATTGGGTTGGTTTGACCAATAATATTATTATCAAACACCATACAAAAATATATTTTTCTTATAATAATGTATTTGGATTAAGATTATATATTAAATAGTGCAATTACAAACAATTAGATAAATATATAAACAGATAAAAAATAAATAATTAGTTTTAAAGAGTAAAGAGAATAATATAAAAAACCTTACCTATTATTACCACTATTTTTTATTATTATCAAGCTTCCGTTAAATCACTAAAATTTTTTTACTTTTTAAAAAAATCATTACTACTATTTTTAATGTGGGGATTTTTTTATCATAGGTTTATGTATGGTGAGCCGTATTCTTTTTTTAGGTTTCTTCTTTTTATTATAGGTGCTCTTATAGCATCCACAGCATGATCATTAACCATTAAAGGATAATCAATACCCTGACCCTGTTTTTTACGATCCCAACTATAAGTATTAAACTGCTTAATCAATTCTCTACATTCTTCACAAACTAATAAATGATTACTAAAAATTAAATCCTGAATAATCCCAATACACTCAAGTGTATCTGGTTTAAAAGTAACAGTATACATATTAAGTTCATCACTTTGTCTATGTGCTTCTTGTTTTAAACTGGCAGCATCATGAGGTAGATAAACATAACCTTTTTCAGAATCACTAAAATATGGATCTACTTATAAATTTTAAAAAAAACTTTTTTTTATTTAATCAATTATAGAAGTATTTAAAAAATCGTCTTATGATATATACATAAAATTAATTCAATCATGAAAAAAATAGTAAACCTATTAAAATAATAAAAGGACCAGTTAATAAATGATACCTTAACCATCATCATAATATAATAATTAATCATGTTATTAAATAATAATAAGCCTAAAAAATAGTAAAGTAATGATTATTATAATTTACACAACAATTATAACGCCCCCGCCTTAAATTATCATGAAATAAAGAAGTAACACGGCAGAAAGGGGTATTTAATTTTTAGGGTATAAAATAGGATTTTTTTTTAATGTTCCAATTATTAAAAATATAGTAAAAAAGGAGATGATTAAAAGTAAGTGTTAAAAAAAAGATAATTAACAAGAAGCCAATAATTTATTAATAGTAACACTTACTAAATTATGAAATTAGTTTTTTAATGATTGATTTTTTTATAGAAAAAAAACAATACATAAAACAGTAATGTTAATTAATATTTATATAAAGACCTATTATTTAAATTTTTTCAGAAAAAATAGAAAATATATAATTTAGAAGCTTCCTTTTTTTTTTAATCAATATGAAAGGATAAAAAAATAAAAGGAAGCTTCTAAAAAAATATAGTTTTAGATGTTGTAATATGCTTTTAAATCAACTCATAGTTTTTTTTATATTGTGTGATAAATCAAACTAATATATAAAAAAATAATAAAGAACCTTTAAATAAAAAAGTTCCATCGTTATTTTTTTTTTATGGATTTTAGAGTTTTATTTTACATGAAAAAAAGAGGGAATATAATAAAAAAATTATATCCTCTTATATTAATATATTTTATAACTAATATTATTTATTTCTTTTTACTTTTTTTAGTTTGTTTTTTCTTAGAATTTAATTTTTCAATTTGCTTATTTAAACTATTAATTTTAGTTTTAAGTGCTTTAATTTCAGTATTTAATTTTATTTTTTCAGTTTCTAAAAGTTTATTATCATTTAACAATTTTTCATAGTCTTCATGTAATTTAAAAGTATATTTATTTAATTCAATATACAGATTAGTTAATTCTTTAACATCAACTTTAAATTCTT
>JAKSUE010000146.1 GCA_024409165.1 archaeon | reverse complement strand
CATAAATAATATAAAAAGATTTATTAACTACAAATATAATACTCTCAATTAACATTATTAAATGGAGGTTATAAAAATGAACTGGATTTTAATATTAGTTGTAGTGATAATTGTTATTTTAATAATTGCAATTATTGCACTATATAATGGACTTGTAAAATCAAGAAATAAAGTTAAAAATGCATGGGCACAAATCGATGTTCAATTAAACAGAAGAGCAGATTTAATCCCTAATTTAGTTGAAACTGTTAAAGGATATGCATCTCATGAAAAAACTATTTTTGATGATGTAACCAAAGCAAGATCTGGACTTATGAATGCAAATACTGTAAAAGACATTAATGAAGCAAATAACACTTTATCAGGTACTTTAAAAACATTATTTGCAGTAGCTGAAAACTATCCAGATTTAAAAGCTAATCAAAACTTTAAAGAATTACAAAAACAATTAGCAGAAACAGAAGATAAAATTGCATATGCAAGACAATTCTACAATGATACTGTTTATATGTACAATAATAAATGTCAAACATTCCCAAGCAGTATCTTTGCAAGTGCTTTTGGATTTAAAGAAGCAGATTTCTTTGAAACTGCAGGTGAAGCAAGATCTGTACCTAAAGTAGAATTCTAAATTTATAAAAAATAATTAAAGAAATTAAAAATAATTAATAATTCAGAAATATATAATGAATTAGAAATAATTAAAAATAATTAAAACTGGAGGTAACTATGAATTTTAAAAAAGGAATAGCTATTTTTATAGTTTTAATATTTATTGCTTCTACAATGTCTGCTGTAAGTGCAGATGATGTTGAGTACTCTTTAACAAATGGATTAATTGATTTAATTGTGGAAGAAAATGGTCTTTTACATGTTCATGAAACAATTAGTTATCATTTTGATAGTACTGCAAATGGAGTTTATAGAAATATTCCATTAAAAGATAATCAAGAGATTAAAAACTTAAAAGTAAGTACTAAAGGAGCTTACTGCGATTATAGTGTGACATATGAAGACAATAAAGCAAAAATAAAAGTTTATCTTTATAAAGACTCTGAAAAAACTCAAAAGATTTCTCCAAATACTAATATTGATGTAAATTATGAGTATGATAAGACACATGTTATCAAATTATATACTGATACAGGAGAATTACATTATAAACTTTGGGGAGATGAATGGGAAAAGGATGTTAAAAAAGTAACTGCAGTAATTCATTTTCCAGATAAGAAAGGAGTTGAATATTGGCTTAATCCATATACTAAAGGAAAAGGTTCTTGGAAAAATAATACTTTAACTATTAAAAGTGATTATATTGTAAGTGGAGATTATCTTGAAATTAGAGCTGCAATTCCACTTAGTGAATTTAAAAATCCAATTTATGGACAAGTTATTAATTCACCAGGATTAGCTGAAATGAAAAAGATACAAGAAGATTATGAAAATTCAAATAAATTTGCAAATTTTGGATTTTTAGTTGTAGATATTCTTGCAATTATCTCCATCATAATTCCTATTTTAATTTATATTAAGGAAGGTAGAGAACCTAAAATACCTTATAATAGAATATATGAAAGAGAACCTCCAACAAAAGACATGCCGGCATTTGTAAATGCTATGCAAGGTGGTTTTGGAGAAAGTATAGGTAAACCAAATAATCATGGATTCCAAGCAACTATTATGGATTTAATTAATAGAGGATACATTTCTATTTCAAAAGAAGAAGGTGCATTAAAAAATAATGCAATTATGGAAATAAACTATGATAAAATTAATGAACTTAAAGATTTTGAAAGAGAGATTTTAACTATATTAAAACCATTTGAAATTAATGGAAAAATTAGTTTAGATTATATGGAATCCTCACTTAGAAGTTCTAATATTGCAGAAGACTTCTCAAGAAGTATTGAAAATTGGAAAACTAATTTCAAACACACTTATCTTCCAAAAACTGAACTTAAAAAGTACTTTATAGAAAAAGGTGCAACTCATATGAAAACATATGGAGTAATTGCAATAATCTCTGCAATTGTACTTGGATACTTCTCAATAGGTTCTATTGTTGAAAATGCAGTAATGTCTGTTTTTGTTGCTATTATCTTAGGAATTATAGGAATTATATGTTTAATAATTCCTTCAACAGTAGGTGGAAAATGGACAGAATATGGTGCTGAATATAATGCAAAATGGAAAAACTTTAAGAAATATCTTAAGGATTATTCATTAATCAAAGAGCATCCTCCAGAATCAATAGCTATTTGGAATGAATACTTAGTTTATGCTACTGCTTTAGGAGTGGCTGATGAAGTATATAAAGCTATGAAAATGATTGAATACTCAGATAATGATTATTACATGACTAACAATTTATTCTTGTTCTATTACTTTGGAGGACACCATACATTACATCATGCAATAACCACAGGAATCAGCACAGCAACTGCAAATAATTCCATTGGTGGAATCGGAGGAGGCTCCGGTGGAGGTGGTGGAGGAGCATTTTAATTGCTCCCACCTCATAATTATTTACTAATTAATTTTTTTACTATTTTTACTATTTTTATTCTAAATACATTAATCATATCCAAAATCTTTTTACTAATTTTACACAACAATTAAATAAAATAATTATCAATATAATAAAAGAGATTTAAATATATTCAAAATAATATTTTAAAGATTAAAGAGGAAATTAAATGAAATTTTGCCCTAAATGTAAATCAATGGTTTTTCCTAAAAATGGAAAGTTAAAATGTAGATGTGGATGGGAAGAAAAAATAAATGAAGAAGAAATAGAAGCAGAATACAAATTTGAGGGTAAAGATTTAAGAACAAATGAAGTTATCATCACAGACAATAATAAAACATTACCAACTACTGAAATCACTTGCTATAAATGTGGTGGAACAAAAGGATATTGGTGGCAAGTTCAAACTCGTTCAGCAGATGAAGCTCCAACATTTTTTATAAGATGTGCAAAATGTGGAAACACTTGGAGAAGATCAAACTAATTTTAAAATAAATAATAAATTAAAATAAGACATAAATAATTAAAAAAACAAGTAAAATAATAAATTAATAATAAATTAATAAAAAACAATAAAACAATGAAAAATTCTTAATTAAAAAAAATAAAAAAAGAAAATAGCTAAATTAGCTATTTAAATTAATTTTATTAATATTTCCCATATTAATCTAATAATCATCGTTTATTCTTTTTAGAATTCTTTTTTTAACAGTTCTATTTGGATTATTAGGGTCAGTTACATAAATGTAATCTTCTTCATAAATAGGAATTGATTCTTCAACATAGTCATTATTATACTGATTATTTCTATTATTGAAACGATTATTTCTTCTATGATATTGATTAGAGTTGTCATGATAATTATCATGGTTTCTATGCCTACCATGAAAACTATTTCTATTGTCTTGATAAGCATAATCATCATAATCTTGATAATCATCATAATTATTATAATCATTATAATTTCCATAATTATTGCCATTATAATTGTTAGAATTATTAGCAAAATTATCGAAATGAGTATTTATTTTTCTTGCATGATTATAATGTTCATTTTCATCTAATAACTCATTAGAAGATGTGAATGTATCTTTTAAAACTTTAATTACAATAATGAGTAATGCAATGATTATAATAATTCCACATAATAAATCAATTCTATCAAATACTAAATAAAATATTTTATTTAATATATTAAATCTATCAACAAGACCTCTAATTAATAAAAGAGCACCAATTATAAACAAATATGCTCCAATACTTCTTTTAACAACTTTAGGTTTAATAAATGGATAGAAACTTACAACTATTAAAGCTAAACCCATAACCCTAAATAAATTTTGATCTGTTAAGGATTCTAATAAATTAAATATTTTTAAAAATCCATAATGTGCGAAAGTTAAACAGAATAAACATTCAATTAATAAAATTACAACTACAGGGAATATAAAAACAATTCTATGAAGTTTAAGTTCTTCCTCAATATTCCTTACGGAATTCTCTTTTATAGACTTATTCCTGGATTTACGCATTGATTTAACTTTTGAAAGATCTAAATCCTGAGTTTTTTCTTCATAATAGGTAGAAAGTAACTGGTATAAGAAAGAACTTAATACAGAACCTATAATAGTACCTGAAACTCCTAAAACAGAAGTAAATAAAGCTACAATTCCAGAAATAACTCCTGCCATTATAATATTAAAATGTTTAACCACAATATCACCACAAAATTAATAAAATTTGCTATTTATAAAAATTCAATATTTACATTTAATTAATCTTTTAGTAATGTAAATATTAATTATTTTCATATTT
>JAKSUE010000145.1 GCA_024409165.1 archaeon | reverse complement strand
TAAAAATTGATAAAAAATAAAATACTAATAAAAATAATTCTATAAATTATAAAAATAAAAAATAAATAAAAAAAGAAAAGAAAAAATTGATTTGAAATCAATTATTTCATGAAAGATTGTACTTTTTTGAATCCTTCGGAAAGTTTTTCTTGTTTTGCAGCAATTACTTCTTCGCTGTTATTTACAAGTGCACCGGTTGGGCATGATTCTACACATTGTTGAGATTCATAGCCTTTACATAAGTCACATTTTTTAGCTTGACCAATTTCATTTATGGTAATTGCACCAATTGGACAAACTTCTTGACATAATTTACAACCAATACATTTTTCATCGTTAATGGTAATTGCTCCACCTACTGCTTCAATAGCGCCTTTAGGACAGATTTGAAGACAAGGTGCTCTTTCAGGACTACAATGCATACAGAACAATGGTACACTATCGTATACACGGATTGCATTATTAGGACAGTTACGTTCGCAAAGTCCACATTCTACACAAAGTTCTGGATTTACAACTAATTCTCCCATTTTTTCACCTCTTATTCCTCAAATGACTTTTTAGCTCTTGTATCAGAAGTAATAACACTTAAAAAACTTTTTGCTTTAGGTTTTTTACCTAAACCTGCCATTTTTTCAATGTGTGCTTTTTGTTTTCTTGCAATGATATCATTACAGTCACTGACTTCAATAGCACGTTTAGAACAAGCTTGTACACAAGCAGGACCTTCTTCGCGACCTGCACAGTGATTACATTTATGTGCATTACCTGCTTCGATTTTAATTGCACCGAATGGACAGGAAATTGCACAGAAACCACAAGCAATACATTTTTCAGGATTTACACCTAAATTAGTCATTGCTCCTGTAGGACAAATAATTTCACAAGGAGCATCTTCACATTGTTGACAACGAATAGGATAATAAGAACCATCTAAATCATGAATAGTGATTCTGGAAACACCATGAACACCTTCACAAGCTTTTTCACAGTCTTTACAACCATCACATAATTCAGTTTGTACTAATAATTTTTCCAAAAGAGTTACCTCCTTAATTTATTTATACAAATATAATTCTCCATTATATTCCTAATTCTTCACACTGAGCGTCAACAAATTCTTGAATTTGATTAATTTGATCATCAGTAAGATGTCTGAATCTTTTTTGAGCAGATAAGTATTCTTTTACAGGTTTTCTGTTTTGAGGTCTGTAAGTAACTTTAAATTCACCGTTTTCAATTTCAAATAATCCCCATGCACCAGATTCAACAGCTAATCTACCAAGTTGAATAGTGTTTTCAGGTTTGAATCCCCAACCAGTAGTACAAGGTTGGTTTAAGTGAATATAAGCAGGACCATCAGCTTCAGCAGCTTTTTTAACTTTTTTCATAAAGTCTTCAGGATAAGCAATAGAAGCAGTAGCTACATATGGAACTCCATGAGCTGCCATAATGAAAGCCATGTTTTTCTTAGGTTTATCTTCACCAAAACTTAATTTACCTGCTGGAGAAGTAGTAGTTGATGCACCGAATGGAGTAGAACTACTTCTTTGAATACCAGTATTCATATAAGCTTCATTATCATAACAAATATAAGTTAAGTTGTGACCTCTTTCCATAGCACCAGATAATGCTTGCATACCAATATCTGTAGTACCTCCGTCACCACCGAAAGCTACAATATTAACATCTTCTTTTCCTTGTGCTTTTAATGCTCTTTCTACACCAGAAGCAACAGCTGCTGCATTTTCAAATGCAACATGAATCCAAGGAATTTCCCATGCAGTTTCAGGATAAGGAGTGGTCATAACTTCTAAACAACCAGTTGCAGAAATAGCTACAGTGTTTCTACCTAAAGCTTTAAGAGCAAGTCTTACTCCAATAGAAGCCCCACAACCTGCACAACCTCTGTGACCAGGTGCTAATAATTCTTCTTGAGAGAAATCCATTTTATTCATCCTCCTTAAGTCCAATCCAGGTAACTTTTTTCTCACCAGATTTTGTTAATTCTACACATTCTTTAATATAATCAGGAATAATATCTCTTCCACCTAAACCAAGAATAAAGCCATAGGTATCTTTATCACATTTAGCACAAATATCAGTGAAAAGAGCTCCACCTATACCAAAAGTAACGTTTTTATCAAGAACTGCTAATTTATCTGCATTTTTGACAATTTCATTAATTTCTTCATAAGGGAATGGTCTGTAAGATCTAATTCTAAGAAGACCTACTTTTTCACCATTTTCTCTTAATTCATCAACAACAACTCTAATTGTACTACACATTGAACCCATAGCAACTAATATAATCTCAGCATCTTCGCATTTATAAGCATCTACAAGACCATATTCTCTTCCAAATTTTTCTCCAAATTCTTTACCTACTTCTTTAATTACAGGTATTGCATTATCCATAGCTACTTGCATAGCATATCTTGCTTCAGTATAATATTCTGGATCTGCTAAAGTACCTAAAGACATAGGTTTTTCAGGGTCTAAAAATGCATGAGTTGGTTCATAAGCTGGTAAGAACTCATCTACTGCACCTGCTTCTAAAAGTTCAACAGGTTCAACAGTGTGAGTTAAAATAAATCCATCTAAACATACCATAACAGGTAATAATACATCTTTATTTTCTGCAATTTTATAAGCTTGAATAATAGTATCGTGAGCTTCTTGAGCATTTTCAACATATAAATGAATCCATCCTGCATCTCTTTGTGCAATGGAATCTTGTTGATCGTTCCAAATATTTAATGGAGCTGAAATAGCTCTGTTTGCATCTGCCATTACTATTGGAGCTCTCATTCCTGCAGCTGCAAATAATATTTCATGCATTAACATTAATCCTTGAGAAGAAGTAGCTGTGAATACTCTTACACCAGCTTCAGAAGCACCTAAAGTAGCACTAATTGCACTGTGTTCTGATTCTACTCTAATATACTCTGCATCTAAATCTCCATCTGCAACATATTGTGCAAGATATTCAGAGATAGTAGTTTGTGGAGTAATAGGATAAACAGGAACAACTTGAGGTTTAGCTAATTTAACAGCCTCAGCGACTGCTTTATTTGATGTCATAACTTGTTTTGTCATAAAATTTCTCCTATTAATTTTAAGCTATTCTTCTCTTACCATTTCAATAGCTTTAACTGGGCATTCTACTTTACAAATACCACAGCCTTTACAATAATCATAATCAATATTATGTTCTTTACCAATACATCCGTCTGGACAGAACAAAATACAATTATCACAATCTACACATTTTTCTTTGTCGAGAACTGGTTTGAAAGTTCTCCAACTCCCGGTTTTATTTTTACGAGTACTTCCAGGTTCACTTATTCCGCACCCAATAGAAACCATTTAATCACCTTTACATCATAAGTTAAATTTTAATTTTCATTATTTCTGGTTTAAAAGAATCATAAAATAAGAATAACTAATTAAAAAACTAAAATTAAGCCATATTAAACAATATTAAACAATTAAGTAATATCAATAATATCAACATATATCAACATATATCAAATAATATTAAGCAATATCATAAGCTATTTTAGCAGCAACAGCATTCTTTTCCCCTAATTTACCTGGGAAAGTTTCTTTAATTACTTTTAAAAGAGATTCAATACTTACTACACCAGTTTTTTTAGCAAAGTAACCTAAAATAATGGTGTTTACAATATTTACACCTAAGTTTTCTAATGCAATACCAGTTGCATCCACATTATAAACTGGGTGGGATTCACCCTTAATTTCATTAGTAGTATTTATAATAATTTCACTATTCTCTTTAACTCCAGAGTATACATCTACAACATTTAAAAGACCATCGTCAAGAACTAAAACATAATCTGGATTGTATACTTGATATCTGAGATTAACAGGTTCAGTATCAATCCTGGTAAAAGCCATAACAGGAGCTCCTCTTCTTTCTACACCAAAGAATGGGAACGCTTGAGAAAATTTACCATCTTCAAATGCTGCCTTAGCTAAAATTTCAGCTGCAGTTACAGCACCTTGTCCTCCACGACCGTGAAAGCGAATTTCAATCATTGAATTTTCCTCCATTCTATCATATATAATCATTATAAATTTTAAAGTATATATAATTTAGTATTAAACCTAATTAATCATGATAAATATTAACAATATTATAAAAAGTATTACTTATTTTGATGGAAAAAATAATAAAAAATTAATCACTCTTAAAATATGTACAAAAACATGGCAAAATCATAAATAAAGTATAAACCCACCATAAATAAAGTACAAATCCATCATAAATAATATAAAAAGATTTATTAACTACAAATATAATACTCTCAATTAACAT
>JAKSUE010000144.1 GCA_024409165.1 archaeon | reverse complement strand
TTGTTCTAAATTTAATATACACATACTATGTCAAAAAATTACATAAGTTTTTATTTTACTTATGTAAAAAATTTATAGAAGCTTAATTTTAATAAAAAGGTGTGTGATAAGATAGAAAATAAAAATGAGAAAAAGAATGATGAGGAAATTCATCAACACCACAAACCTATAAATAAGCCAATTACTAATGGATTAACACGTTTATTTATTATTTGGATTATTAAACATCGTGGTCCAATTCATGGATATGGGATAATGAAGGAGCTTGATACATTCTTTGAAACTCCTATAAATAAGGGGTGGCAGAAGAAATCTTCTTCAAGTAAGATTTATCCTATTTTAAGGAAGATGGAAGAAAAGGATGTTATTAAAGGTGAGTGGAAGACTCAGAATAACAAACAAGTTAAGTTTTATACAATTACCGAGAATGGAGAGAAAATATTAGACCATGTGAAATCAATTTGGGGAGAGTTTAAGATGAACCCTAATTGGATTGAATTTATTAAAGATATGTTAAATAAATAGAATTTATTAAAAATTATGTTAAATTTGTTAAATTATGTTAAATAGAGAATAAATAGCTATTTAATAGATTATTTACATGGTGAATTAATAGGAGATTAAAGATGAAATATGCAATAGAAACCTTTGATTTGAAGAAGCAATATAAGAATTTCATTGCTGTTAATTCTATTAATATGAAGATTCCAAATAAGACTATTTTTGGTATGCTTGGGCCGAATGGTGCAGGTAAGACAACAACTATTAAGATGTTGACTTGTCTTGCACAACCTACATCAGGGACAGCTACTGTTGGTGGTTATGATGTTAAGGAGAATCCTGATGAAGTAAGGGAATTATTAGGGATGGTTCCACAACAAGTTAGTCTTTATAAGGATTTAACAATTAAGGAAAATGCAGAATTATGTGCTGATTATTATGGAGTTCCAGTAGATGAGAAATTTGATAGAATTGATGAATTGATGGAACTTGTTGATATTAAATATGCACAAGATAAGACAATTAATCAATTATCTGGTGGTCAGAAACAGAAAGCTTCTCTTGTTGCAAGTTTAGTTCATAGACCAGATATTTTATTCCTTGATGAACCTACAATTGGTCTTGATCCAACAACTAAAAGAGTATTATGGAATTTAATCGAAGAATTAAATGAAAGTGGCCATACAATTATTTTATGTTCACATGATATGCATGAAGTAGATATGTTATGTGATAATGTAGGAATTATAAATACAGGAAATCTTGTAGCTTATGATACTCCTCAAGGTCTTAAAGATCAATTACTTAAAGAACAGAAAGAAGAGTACTCAGAAAATATTAAAATTGCTTTATCAAAAATATATGAAGAGAATAATAAAGATAGTGAAGATATCGAAGAAGATGATGAATTCTCTAAACCTAATGGTGCTAATTCTAAATGGGCTGATAGGGAAAGAGATATAAAAATTACAAAAGAGTTACATCTTAAAGAAATGTCTTTTTTAGTTAAAAATCTTAGTGATAAAATAGTTGATGAGATAATCAATAATCCTAATGTTTTTAGTGTTGATATCATTAATAATGAAAGAGTTACTCTTAAAATTGAAAGTTTTGGTGAAGGAGTAATAACAGAGGTATTAAAATCTGTATTGAATAATGGTGGATTAATAGAATCTATTTATACTCAAGAACCATCACTTGAAGATGTATTCATTAAAGCAACTGCTGAGGTAGATGAAAATGCAAGAGCATAGATTTACTTTAGAAAGGAGGTTAATTTAATGGTAGAATTTAAAAAACTTATGTGGATGGTTAGGAAAGAATGGATAAGTTTAAAAAGACACCCTCCAAGATTAGTAGCTATTTTAGTATTTCCAATTATTATGATTTTACTCTTTGGTTATGGAATGGGTGGAGATTTAGAGAATTTATCTGTTGTAGTGGTAACACAAGATGATGGTGCTTTAACTGATGCTACACTTGATGCAATAAAATCGATGAAAGTTTATGATGTTGTTGATATAATTGATGATGCTGATGAAGGAAGGAAGATGGTAGATACCGGTGAGGTAAAGGCCGCGATAATACTGCCTTCAAATTATGATGAAATGGATTCAAGTCAAAAAGCTGTAACTCTTTATATTGATTCATCAGATCAGATGGCAACTCAATCATTAGCTCCAACCACACAAGCTTTATTCAATGAACTTTCAGCAAAACAAGCAATATTTGCTCAAAGTCATGCAATGGTACAAACTCAAAATGCAACAACAGCTGATGAAAATCCAATTAGTTCTTCAATAAACTCTATAAAAAGTTCAATAACTTTACAAGTAAATAAAATTTATGGAGATGTTAAATACATTGATTTCCTTGTACCTGCTGTACTTGCAATGACTATTATGATGAGTTGTATGATGGGAATGGGAGCTTCAATTTCTGGAGAACGTGAAACTGGAGAACTTGCAAGATTATTTATGACTCCAACATCAGTTGCAACTGTAGTTGGTGGAAAAATTATTGGAAAATTATCTGTTGAACTTATTAGAGCATTAATTCTCTTAATTGCTGCGATAATCCTATTTGGAGTAAGTGTAAAAGGAGGAATCTTACAAACATTTATTCTTCTTGTTATTGGGGCATTATGTTTTGTTGGATTCGGTATTATGATTTCTGCAACTGCAAAAACTCAAGAAGATTATGTTCAAATAATCATGCCATTCTGTATGCCTATGATGTTTATTTCAGGAGTATTTTATCCAATTGAAACTATGCCTTGGATTTTCCAAAAATTAGCATATATCTGTCCTTTAACCTATTTAAACGATGCAATGAGAGCAGTTATGCTTCAAGGCCACACTTTAGGCGATGTATGGTTAGAAATTTTAATATTACTTGGATTTACTTTACTCTTCTTTATTGTAGGAGTAGTAAGATTTGATAGGGATGTATAGGTGATTAGATGAATGATAAAACAAGAAAATATTTAATTGGAATGTTAACTCTTATAATAGCTATTAGTTTATGTATTACTCCATTAGCTGCAGGAGATTGGACTACTTTCCAAGGAAATATAAAACACACAGGTTATAATGCAGGTGAATCTGATGCTGTAGTAAAAGTATGGTCAATGAACCTTGAAAAAGGAGCTATTTCATCAAGTCCTGTGATTTATGATAATTTCTTATATGTAATAACTGAAGAAGGTATTTTAAAAGTTATAGATATTAGTGAAGAGAAAGTCCAATGGACTTATGATTTTGGTGATAAAGTCGTTGCATCCCCAATAATAAAAGATGATATTTTATATGTTGGAGACTGTGATGGAGATTTCTATGCTTTAAACATCAGTAGTGACTTAAAAGATGATGACCATGACACCATTTGGGAAGCAAACTTACCTGATGCAATTAAATCCACAGCAATATTCCAAGATGGAAAAGTTTACTTTGGATGTGACGATGGATATGTTTATGCTTACGATAATAATGGAAAACAACTTTGGAAATATGACTTTGATGAAGAAGTTCAATCATCCCCTATAATAGCTGAAGATACATTATATATCGGAGCTTCAAATGGTAAATTAGCTGCTCTTGATTTAAGTGGAAATGAAAAATGGACTTATACAACAGCTGATGAAATAGTCTCATCACCTGCATATTACGACGATGCTGTATTTGTAGGAAGTGCAGACGGAAACTTATACTGTATAAATTCCGCAGATGGATCTTTAAAATGGAATGCAAACATGGAAAACAAAGTTATTTCATCCCCAATGATTGATTCCCACGACAATAGTGTATATATTGGATCTGATAGTGGAAACATAACTTGCTTTGATTTAAGAGATGGTACATTTAAATGGAGTTATCAAGCTGGAGCAGAAGTACAATCAACTCCTGCATTATACAAAGATGAAATTGTTGTAAACTCTAACGATGGTAACACTTATGTATTAAACAAATACACAGGAAACGTTGATTTCACATTTAATCCAGGTTGTTATTTATTTAATTCTAAAATAACTGCATCTCCTGTAATCTATGGTGATGATTTATTTATAGCTGATGACGCAGGTTACTTACATTCTATTGACTTAAATAAACAAGAAACCCCTGTAACTAATTTCTTATACTATGATATCATAGTTTTAATAGTTATTATTCTTGTTATTGGAGTTATTATAAAAGTAGCTAAAAAAAGGTCTAAAAACAAAGCTGAAAAATTAAAAAGATCTAAAGCTAAAAAATCTGAAGAATAAATTTTTATAAAATTTAAATTATTAAAAAGTATATTTTTATATACTTTTTATTACTTTTTTTTAATTAATTATAATTCAATTTTATA
>JAKSUE010000143.1 GCA_024409165.1 archaeon | reverse complement strand
TCTTATTAAAAACCTTAAATTTACCATTTTCAAATTTAAATTCACTATCTTTATTTAAACCAACAGAAGTCCCATTAACAAAATAAATATGAACTTCAGAGAAATTTTCAACTAATTCTTCAACAGATCTTTGATTATGTTCCTCAATTTTCCTCAAATCCTCTTCTTCACCCATATTTAACACCAAAATTTTGTTAATAAAAAATTTATAAAAATCATAGTCAGTTATTAATATATCTATTATCATTAATAAAAATAAGTTAAATAGAATTTACAGAAATTTTATTTTAGTTTTTTAAATTCTTAAAAAATATTATTTTTAGTTAATCATCAACTAAAAAATTTATTAATCATCAAGCATTTTATAATTTAATCATAAAAATAAAAAGAGAGCAAATTAGTCGTATTTACCTATATTAAACTTTAAATTAAAGTTTTAAATTTCTAATAATAAAATAATCATAAAGACCTTTTTTAATTAATCATAAAGTAATTTTTAATTAAACATTGAATAATTTTTAATAATTAATATATTCATAAAAAAGAAAAAGAATAATTAAAAGAATAATTAAAAGTTATTAACTTAAAAATTATTCTGATTTAATCATTTTAGCTACGTTTTTACCTAATTCATAGCATTCTTCAAGTTCGTCTTCAGTTGGAACAAAGATTAAATCTTTTTCATCAATGACTTCAAAACCAGCAGTTTCTAAGTCTGTTTTGATTTTTTTATTTGCTCCACCAGACCAACCTTTAGAACCAAAGGCAATAGCTTTCTTTTTATAAGTTGTTTTATCAAAACTAAGACAATCTAAGTAATACATTACATCCCCAATACCTGGGAATGCTTTATTCATCATAGTAGGAGATCCAACAAATATAGCTTTACTATCAAGGACTTCAGCTACTACATCACTTTTATCATCTTCATGCATAAAGAACATTTTAACTTCTACATCTTCAGACATGATTCCTTCAGCTATTGCATAAGCCATAGATTGAGTTGAATAATGCATAGTGTCATAAATAAGAGTTATTTTGTCTTTACATACTCCATTTGCCCATTTAGTATAAAGTTCAAGAACAGTTTCAGGTTTAGTCCAGATTTGACCATGACATGGTGCAATGATTTTAGTTTTTTCAACTAAACCTAAATCAACAAGTTCTGCCATTTTTCTTCTAACAATTGGAGACATGGGAGTAATTAAATTAGCATAATATTTTTGAGTGATTTTTTCTAAAATCTCAGGATTTACATCAACATCCAATCTATCAGATAAACAAATATGTTGACCGAAAGCATCGTTAGAGAATAAAATTCCATCTTCCATTAACATAGTAAACATACTATCAGACCAATGAAGCATAGGTGCATTAACAAAAGCTAAAGTTTTATCACCTAAACTGACTTCATCACCAGTACCTACAACATTAAATTCACAATCGGCAAGTTCATGATAATGTTTTTTAATACCAGAATCAGCTTTTTTTGATAAATATACTTCAATATCTGGGAATTTTTTAAGAACTTCAACAAGAGAACCAGAATGATCTTTTTCAATATGATTCTGAATCATCACATCAATTTTAAATTCTCTTCCTTCTTTTTCAAAAGCATCTTTAATTCTTCCCCAAAATTGAGCAGATTTACCTGGATAAACATTATCAATCAAAGCTACTTTTTCATCACCAAATACTAAATAACAATTATAGGTAGTTCCAGTTAAAGAATATCCATGATAATTTCTTATATCCCAATCTAAAACACCTACCCAATATACATTATCACAAATTTTATATGAGTCAGCTTTCATTATATCACCTTTAAATTTACTAATTCAGAAAACTTAAATAAATTAAAAATATTAAAAATATTAGAAATATTAGAAATATTAAAAAATAATTTAATACTTATATATAATTATAAGAATAATACTATAAATATGTTCGTATAGTTTATAACAAATGGTGAAATCATGAAAAATCTATATTCTAACTTGAATTATTTTGAAAACGGAGATACAAATAAAGACATAATAATATTTTTACATCCTAAAAACTTGTCTTCATGGATTTGGAATAATCAAATAGATTATTTTGATGATTATCACTGTTTTTATATAAATTTAAATAATCGAACAATCAAAGAAAACTTAGACTTAATTGGAAATTTAATAGAAACTAAAATCAAAAAAGAAAATATCACTACTAATAAAAACTCAATTAAACCACAAAATAAAATCAACTTAGTAGGTATAGAATTCGGAGGTCAAATAGCTATTGAATTACTAAATAAATACCCCGACATTATTAATAAAGTTTTTTTATCTGGAGTTAATTTTAATAATTATAAAGAAATTATATTCCTTTTAGAAGAAAATAATGAAAAAAATAATAAAAATAAATCAAATTTAGAAGAATATGATGAATTTAATTTAGATGAAATATTTACTAAAACTAAAAAAGAATATTTAGATAAAAAAAGTGAAAGATTCTTAGCTAAAGCATATTTACGTGAGTTTGGGATTAGTAAAGAATATTATGATGAAATGAAGGAATCCCTTGATGAAAAAGAATTTAAAGAACAATATAAAATAGCTAAAGATTCATTAAATTATAAATTAAATCCGAATTTAAAAGATAATCTAAATAAAAATAACTTCAATATGAATAATATTCTAATTAGCTATGGAACAAAAGAAGATTTAACTACTCAAATTTCAGCAATAATTTTAAAATCATTATTAAAAGATGCAAAATTAATTAAAATAGAAAAAGGACTTTTATTATGGAATATGAGCAAATCCGAATTATTTAATACAATACTAAAAGAGTTTTTAGAAGAATAATTATAATTATAAAAAACACTGCTACAATCAAATAAAGGAGATAAAAAATGAAAATAGGAATTATTGGTTATGGAAATATGGGATCTATGATTGGAAATAATATTTTAAAATTAGATTTATTATTAAATGATGAACAATTAATCATATCTAATAGACATATTGAAAAAATAGAGCATTTAAAAGAAGAATATAATGATTATTACCCTAATAAACTTGAATTAACCAACGATAATACTAAAATAGCTAAAGAATGTGAAAAAATAATAATTTCTGTTGAAACTCCACAATTTAAAGGAATTATTGAAGAAATTTTACCCTATATTAACGATAATACTCATATAATTTATACTTGTGCAGGTTTGAATTTTAATCATGTTGAAACATTTTATAAAGGAAAATTAACTCTTATTATTCCTACTTTCGCTTCAACAGTAACTAATAATCATTCTATTCAATCAAATGAAAGAAGAAAAGGAATTTCATTAATCCAACATAATGATAAAGTCAGTAAGGAAGATAAACAGTATATTGAAGACTTATTTAATGAATTTAGTTATGTTAGAACAATAGATAAAAATGAATCTATAACTGAGAATAATGAAATTGAAATAAGTACAATTCTTACAAGTTGTGGACCTGCATTTGTTGGAATTATAATTAAAAAATTAGCAGAAGTAGCTAGTGAAAAATCAAACATAAGTTATGAAGAATGTGAAGAAATGATTTCTAAGACTATTCTTGGAACTATTCAATTAAAAGAGTCAAATAATTTAACAAATGAAGAAATAATGAATAAGGTAGCTACTAAAAAAGGAATAACTCAGGAAGGAATTGATTATTTAGATGAATCTTTTGATGAAATTGGTAATAAACTTATAGAACATCTTTTAAATAGATACTCTGAAGTAAAAGAAGATATGGATAATGAATATTTATAAGAATATTGAATATTTAAAAAAGAATAAAAATATTGAATATTCAAAAAATATACCTTAAATAGTCTAAATATGCTTAAAAAAATAAAAAAATAATGAAAAAAGTAAAAAAATAGTAAAATTAATTAAAATAATTAGAACTTAAAATAATTAATTTTGTTGTTCCATTTTTGCAAGCTCTTTTTTGGATCTTCTTACAAGATCAGCTAATGCATTAGAAACATTTGGAGGTACGGAACCTTCTTCTTTGTTTAATATAAGCTCTGAAATAGAGTTTGAAAGAACAAAAATAGCATGTTTATGTTCTGCTTTTGTTCTGTGAATATGATGTGGACTAATATTAAGTGCTAAATAATCCTCACAATATTTTTTAGCCTCATCATTAGTATCTAAATATTTCAAAACATATACCAAAAATTGATGTAATTGAATCATTTCATCTTTATACATACAATACCTTACCTATAAAAAATTATGAAATAATCAAATTTAGAGCAATTCACTCACACTTAAACTCTAAATTTTAGTTAAAATTTAACAACAATTCTTAAAATTGAATAATACAAA
>JAKSUE010000142.1 GCA_024409165.1 archaeon | reverse complement strand
AAAAAAATAAAAAATTAAATAAATTATTCAGCAAAGAAAGGAGCCATTTCTCTTAAAGCTGATTGAACATCTGGTTTATCACCGTAAAGTGAAATAGTTAAATCTGTATCAAATTCCATGATGATACCGAAAACTTCAGCTATTTCTTGAACACGTTCTTCAGCTAATGGACTTTTCATAGTGATTTTTGCATAGGAAAGTCCTGGCGGTGGGTTTAAAAGAAATTTAGAACTATGATCTGAGAGTTCATAGACAATTTCTCCTCTATTAGCTCTGTTTAATTTATCTAACCATTCTTTATAATAGTCGTCTCCACAAGTTTCAGCAAGATCTAATAAAATTCCTTGGATTTCATTTAAAGCCATATCTGCTCTTGCCATCTCATTAATCATATCTGGGTGAGATGTATCTTTTTTATAGAAACTTATTTGAGATTTAATTAAACCTAAATCCTTGTTAATTTTAGCTGGAGCAACAATTCCTTTCTTTTTTAAATCAGAAGAAAGTTTAACAAGAATTATCCAAGCTTGTTCAACAGGTAAAACACTCATAAAATACCTTCAACTTATCGAACTTATTTTAAATGTCCTTCTAAGATTTTTAAAGTAGTAACATTGACTTTAGCATCAGCTTCTCTTAATTCTTTTCTAATTTCAGAAACACTATTATAAGAATCTAAGAAAAGAACATGGTGACTAGTAGTACCCATAATATCTAAAATAGCAATCATATCTTCGTCTTTAACTTCTCTTTTTTCAATAGCTGCTTTAAATTGAACATATGGTCCAAATTCTTCAGGAAGATCTTTAAATCTGAATATACCACTTAAGTTTGCCATAAACATATAAATCAAACTCCATTATAATAATTTTAAAATAATTGTATTAAGTTAATTTATAAAATAAAATTCATACATTCATTACTCAAACAGATTATATTATTCGGATATGTTAAAATTATTTGAATATATTAAAATTATTCGAAAGTATGAAAATTATATTAATATAATATCTATTATTAATTTTATAGTATAAAAACATTTAGAATGTTTTATTAAAATTAAAACTAATTTTTGAAAAAAGTGAGAATATCTACTATTTAAAAATTAAGTTAAAATACTAAATAAATAGCTAAAATAGAGTAAAATTAAGAAAAATAGTTAAAAGTAGTAAAAATAGTAATTAAATAAAAATAGAAAAAAAGAAAAGAGAACTACTTATTCTTTTGCGATTTTTGCTAATGCAGGTGCTGCGTCAATTAATTGAGCATCTAAAGTTAATTCTCCAGCATCTAATCCCATAGCTAATCCGTATAATTGAGCTAAGTGGAATACAGGGAATGCGAAGTCAGTACCGTATTTTTCGTTAACTTCAGTTTGACCTACATCAAATTGTAAGTGACAGAAAGGACATACATTTACAATAGCGTCTACACCAGCAGCAGCCATAGCATCGAGTTTTTCTTTGGTGTAACTTAAAGTTACATCAATATCTCTAGCTCTTAAACCTCCACCAGCACCACAACACATCATTTTGTTTTCGTATGGTACAGATTTAGCACCAGTAATTTCGACTAATTCGTCTAAGATGGTTGGGTTTTCTGCGGATTCTTCAATACCTACTTCAGCGGTAGGTTTGAGGAAGTGACATCCGTAGTGTACAGCTACGTTTAAGTCTAAGTTAGTGTTGAATAATTCAGCAATTTTGTCAAGACCTACGTCGTTGTATAAAATTTCTGCAAAGTGTCTTACGTTTACGTCACCAGCAAATTGTTTGTCAGTAGTTTCAGCTAAGATAGCGTTAATTTCATCTTTTTTAGCTGCGTTTTCTTTTAACATGTCATTACATTCACGTAAGGATCCGAAACATCCGTTACATTCAGTCATGATGTCAGCACCCATACCTTCTGCAATAGCAATGTTACGTGCAGCAATGGTAGCCCAGGTAGTTTCATCAAAGGAACCGAATACACCAGGAGCAGGACAACAGGAAGCTCCTTCCATATCTTTTAATTCAATGTCTAATTTATCGAATAACATTCTAGTTGCTTTTTCGATACCAGGGTAACGGTTGTTCATAATACAACCTAAGAAATATGCGATTTCCATAATAAACTCTCCTCATATATCTATTCTAATTCGTTAGTTTCCATGTTGAAACCGATTAATTCATCAAATTTACAAGCAGCACAGATTGCACGTACTTCTTCTAAAGCTTCTGGTAAAGCGTGAGTAGTAGGTGGTACTTCTGCGAGACCAATAGCTTTTCTTAATGCTTTGGTTTTGTCGTTGATTGGTACACCGTGACCAGATTTAATTACAAAGGAACCAGTTGCTTTGTGTGCGTCAGCCATGTATCCAGCTTGAGCAGCTACGTTACGTGCCATTTTGATGATTCCTACAATTTGAACACTTCTAGGACATCTTTCTTGACAGGTGTAACAGGTAGTACACATCCATAAAGCAGGGTCAGAAATAACTTCTTCTTTTAAACCTAATAAACATTTTCTTACAATTTGTCTTACTCTGTAAGGAGTTCTTCTTCCAGAAGGACATCCTCCACCACAGGTACCACATTGGAAACAGTGGTCTACAGTTTCAAGTCCAGCATCGATGAATTTTTGAGTAAATTCTTTGTCGATGTCATCCATTGAATATACATCATTTTCTTTTAATAAAGTCATATTATCGCTCTCTTCATTTTCTTCTGAATCATCTTCTTCGACTTCAGCTTCTTCAGCTTCGTCATCAGAAGTATCATCTTCTAAGTCTTCGTTTTCTAAAGAAACTTCTTCATCAGAAACCTCTTCAACTACGTTCTCAACAGATTCTTCAGTTTCTTCTTCAGAAACTTCTTCTGCAGAAACTTCTTCAATTTCTTCTTCAGCTTCTGCTTCAACTTCAGCTTCTGCTTCTTCCTCAACAGGTTCAGCTTCAACCTCAGGTTCTGCTTCAGCAACTACTGGAGTAATTTCTTCTTCAGTAACTGGAACTTCAATTTTTGAAGGTTCTTCTTTAGAATTAGTTTCAGAATCAGATTTAATTTCCTCTTCTGAAGATGTCTGTTCAGCACCAATAGATTCTTCAGGTTTCTCTTGGTTTGCTTCATTAGATAAATTTTCATCTATATCTTTTTTAGTCCCACTAATTAAGGACTTAAGACGATCTAAAACAGACATTGAAAAACACACCTAGGACATTTAATAATTACGTCCTAATATTAATTATGGTACTAGAGTATATAAAGGTATCTAAAATTTTGAGTAGTGTAACCTAAAAGGTGACACATTAATCAATCAATTCCTAAAAAATACTAAAAAAATTCTAATAAATATTAAAAAATACTAAAAAATCTAGAAAAATAATTAAAAAAATAGTAAAAAATCTAAAAAGATATTAATTAATAATTACAAAATTAAAAATTAATTTAAAAATAATAATTATTTATTAAAATAGAGGAATCAAAGATAATATGAAATTAGAAATTAAAGGTCATGATGGTCCTGGAAGATTTGGAAAACTTGATGGTGAAGAAACCCCAATAATTATTGATAAAAGTAAATTCACAATTATTGAAGATGAAGCTGTAAGTTATGATATTGAAAATGAAATAGCTACTTGGAGTGTTAATCAAACAATAGCTAAAGCAGAAAAAATCGAAGATAAATCTGACAAAATAGCTACCATTCAAGGAAGCAAATATGTGGATTTACGTATAAAATGTGTTAAAGCTCTTGAAGAATTAGGTTATGACAAATTCATAATAGCTAATGCAGATGACCTTATTCTCCACCCAAGAGACCTTGTTGAACTTATTGTAAATTTAAGACAAAACATGAATCCTGGCAGTATACTTATTTTCCCATTCGGAGAAGCCCAAATAATCCCACTTCTTGCATACATGGGAGTAGACGGATTCTTTGATGATGCAGGAGAATACTATGCATACCTAAATGTCTTAATGACTCCAACTAAAAACTATGACTTAGACAAATACAAAATCTATGAAATGACCACAGAAGAGCTCATAAATTATAACAAAAACACAATTGACCTTGTCTTAAGAGAAGTCAGAGAACATATGAAAAACGGAGGTATAAGAAACCTTGTAGAAGAAAGATCAGCTACAAGCCCACAATACGCTTCTGCTCTTAGAATTTTAGACAAAGAGTATACTGATTATGTTCTTGAATATAGTCAATTGTATTAAAAAAAGTAAAATAATAAAAATAATAAAATAAATTAATAAAAAATAAGATAATAAAATAATAAAAAAATAAAAATAATAAAAAAATTAATTAGAAGAATATCAATAAAGATTATTCTTCTACATTAAAATCTATGATTTCTCCAT
>JAKSUE010000141.1 GCA_024409165.1 archaeon | reverse complement strand
TCTTCGTCAGTATATATAAAATCAGCACTAAAAGTTAAAAAATAATAAAAAATACTTAAAAAATTAAAAAATATAGATTAAAAAATTAAAAAATATGAATTAAAAAAAGTAAAAAAAGTAAAAAATAAAGTAGTGATTAAAAAACTACTTTTTAACAGTTCTAACAACTTTATCTTTAGCAATATTTAATAAAACACCTACACCATGAGTCACAGGATCTTTTGTAGAACCATCAACATCATAACGAACAGTAATAGGCACTTCTGTGATTTTAAGACCTGCTTCAGCAGCATCTACAAGCATTTCACTTTCAATACCAAAACCAGTATCACTAAATCTAAAACATTCTCTTGATCTTGCTGAAAAAGCTCTAAAACCACTTTGAGAGTCTGTTACATCAATACCCGCAGATATATTAGTTGCTTTATCAAGAACTTGTTGACCTACTCGTCTATAAGCAGGAGTGTTCTCTTCAGGACCATTCATATATCTACTACCATTAACAAGGTCAGCCCCATCTTCAATAATAGGTTTCATAAGTAAAGGAATCTCATCAGGATTATGTTGACCATCACCATCAATAGTCACAATAACATCAAAGCCATCAACTGCTTTAAAACCAGATTTTAAAGCTTCTCCTTTACCTAAATTAGTAGTATGATTAATAATATCTACGCCAGCTAATTTAGCAACTTCTACAGTCTTATCATCACTACCATCATTAACAATAAGAACTTTATCAACATATTGAAGAGTTCTAAGAATAATAGAACCAATAGCTACTTCTTCATTAAAAGCAGGTATAATAGCTACTGTACTTACCATATATTCACCTATTTTGACTATATTTGACTAATTCATTGATTCTATACAAAATACAATTCAATTAGTCTTCAATACGATAATACCATTTCATCCATTCAACAGTTCTTTTAATACCTTCTTTAGGGTCGATTTTAGGATCGTGTTTTAAATCACGAATTGCTTTAGAAAAGTCGATGGTTTTTACTTTGGTAGTGAAATCTTCAGCAGGAGTGTAAGTTACAAGAGAATCGTCTACACCACAAGCTTCTAAAACAAGGTCAGAATACTCTTCAATAGTCATTTCCCATTCTTGTTTACTTCCTACATTGTAAACTTCACCAGGAATAAAGTTATCTACAATATTTGCAAAGGTATTTGCAGTGTCTTCTACATAGTCAATAATTCTTTTATGACCTTTATGTACAGAATAAGGTAATCCATGAAGTGCTTTATAAATAAAGATTGGAATAAATCCTTTGTAAGGAGAATAAGCTTCATGAGGACCGTAACAGTTTACAGGACGAACTCTTACAGTTTCAGTTCCAAACATAGTAGCTGAGTTCATACACATTAATTCTCCAGCCCATTTAGAAATAGCATAATCATTCATTTGGTAAGTTTGGCTAATTGGATTATTTACCATTACATCTTCATGCATAATTCCTTCATAATCACCGTAAACTTCAGCAGATGAGAAGGAAATCATTCTAAAACCAAGTTTTTCTTGAAGACGAATCATATTTTTAAGACCCATAACATTAGTAGCCCAGAGGTTTTCATAATAACCTTCACCATTCCAACGGCCATACTCAGCAGCTAAATTATAAACATAATCAAATTTATCATTATCATCAAAAATTCTTTCCATTTGACGATAGCTACGAATATCTCCTCTTACATAGTCAGAATATTCATCAGAGTACAAATCAGCTTCATTTTCATGATGTAATAAATCAACAGCTAATACTTCATGTCCTCTACTTCTAAGTTCATTTACAAGATTAGTTCCTATAAATCCACTTCCACCAGTAACCATAATTCTTTGAGTTTCCATAATAATCCCTCTTAATTTTGTAATTTATAAGTATAAATTTTAATTTTTTATTTTTATTTTGTAATTTTATAAATTTTAATTGTAAAAATAATTTAAGCAATATAATTTTTAAATCTATTTTTCTAAACTATCCGGAGCTTTTCCACGAACTCTCTTCCAAAAACCTAATTTCTCATATTCATCTAAAGTGTATCTAAGTTCAGCTATCTTACCATAAGCAATATCTAAACGATTCTCTAAAAAGAAAGTCCTCTGATTCTTACGAATTCTAAGTTTATTAAACTCCTTATTTAATCGTGCTATTTCAAAATTAGCATCATTTAATTGCTTTGTTAAATCATTAACAACATTAGTTAAATGTTCATTATCTCCTCTTTCTGCTCTAAGATAAGACCTAAGAACATCTACCCTATGTTCAAGTTTATAAGTTTCTTGAGTTAATTCTTCAATATTATACTGTTTAAGCTCTAAATCAAGAGTTTCAAATTCAGTAACTGCTATAGATAATTTCTCACGTTCAATTGCAAAATGCTGAATCCTATCCTCATAAGACTCACAACGATCTTTCAAAAGACGATTTTCTTTCCTATAACGAGATAATTGTTCTTTTAACTCTTCAATCTCTTCTTGTTGTTTATTTTTATTAAGCATTAAATCACACTAATTATAAACATTAGATTAAAATTATTAATTTAAAAAAATAATTTAAATAATTAAATTGATTTTAAAATATCATTTTGAATAAATTCTAATATATCTGCACGAGAATTCTCATCTTCCATTGCGAATTTTAAGCTTGTTTTTAACCAATCTACACGATTTCCAATATCATAAGATTCTCCAACAAATACTTTACCATAAATAGCATCTAATTTAGCTAAAGCATCAGTAAGTTGAATCTCTCCACCATAACCAGGTTCTACATTTTCAATATGGTCAAAAATATCTGGAGTTAAGAAATATCTTCCCATAATAGCTAAATTACTTGGTGCAACAGAACGAGGAGGTTTTTCTACTAATTGATTAATATCAATAACACCAGGTTCAACCTCATTTCCACCAATAATACCATATCTCTCAATCTTCTCTTCAGGTACTTCTTCAACAGCTATTGCAGATTTTCCATATTTCTCATAAACCTCAATCAACTGTTTAGTACAAGGACTCACACCTTTAGTAATTGTATCACCAAGCATTACAACAAAAGGTTCATCACTAACATGCTTCTTAGCACAATAAATAGCATCACCAAGCCCTTTCTGCTTTTTCTGACGAATAAAGTGAATATCTGCCAAATTAGAAATATATTCAACCTCTTTAAGATAATCCTCTTTACCCTTAGTCTTTAAATGATGCTCAAGCTCAAAAGATCTATCAAAATGATCCTCAATAGGACGCTTACCTTTACCTGTAATAATTAAAATATCATCCACACCAGATTCAACAGCTTCTTCAACCACATATTGAATAGTAGGTTTATCATAAACAGGTAACATTTCCTTAGGTTGTGCCTTAGTAGCAGGTAAAAACCTAGTACCTAAACCAGCAGCAGGAATAACAGCTTTCATAAATACACCTCATAAAAATAATTACTAATCATTAATTAAATTTAATTAATCAATTAGCATATAATCATTTATTAAATACTATTTATTAATTTAAAAATATATAAATATGTTGATATTAATCAAAATAAGCTATTAAAATAATTAAATAATAAAAAAAGTTTAAAAAAAAAAGCTAAAAGAAAAAATTCTTTTAGCTACTACCATCGTATTAATTAAGAAAAATAATATTTTTCTATAATTATAATTTGAATAAATAAATATAAAAAGTTTTTTACAAAAAGTATTTAACTTTAAAATATAGTTTTAAATAGTAAATCTAAGCCAAAACTAAAAGATTTAAATATAGTTTTAAATAGTAAATTCAAGACTAAAAATAGAATATTAAAATAAATAAAAATACAAAAATAAATCCTAAAAAAATAAAAATTCATAAAATGGTGCAGGGGACGGGAATCGAACCCGCGAAGGGACTAACCCACTAGGCCCTCAACCTAGCGCCTTTGACCGCTCGACCACCCCTGCATATAATAAAAAATAGCAGTGTATCAAATAATACAGTAATTTATATTATGATTAAACTAATATTTAAATGTTACTACTCTAAAATAATTTCAACATCCATTTCCAGTCCATTAGACAAGTCTTCAACTAATCCCCTATTTAAATCCTTAGCTGCTTTATCTGCCTTAATCATTAAAGTCCTTGAACAAACAAAAGTACTTTTACGACAAACAATATCAGTCGGATGATCAAGAGTCAAATCATCACACCCCCAACCAATAATCTCATCATAACTATTTGGAGTAGTTAACTTAACAATCACCTTAGTATCATCATTAGCCAATTTCCCCTTAAATTCATCTGGAAAATCCACCATACACTTATCAATATCTAAACCAATAATACAATCCCCAGATAAAGACAACTCCTTATCCTTAGTAATCTCAAAAGTAGA
>JAKSUE010000140.1 GCA_024409165.1 archaeon | reverse complement strand
CTATCATTTGTTAAACTGTATGCTGTAACTCCTGCAGCAATACATAATACAATAATTATAGAAATTATAATATTTGAATTATCCAAAGTGTTCACCTCTATTTTGTATTATTTTACAAATTTTCCATATAATATTTTTAACCCATTATTTTAAAAAATTTTAATTAATTTTTATCCTTTGGAATTTGCCTTTTGGAATTTATTTTTAATAATTAAAATAACAGATTAAATTTATATACTATATGATTTAATTTTAAATTATTTAAATTTATTGTTATTGTTTTAAGATATATTTTTTTCATATGTTTTTTTACATAGATTTTCTTCTAAATTTGAAGTGGATCTTTTTATTATTTTTTCTTTATTTTTTTAATTTTGTTTTTTCATGTGATTTTATTTTTTTAATTTTTACTTATAATTTTACTTATTTTATTGAATTTTAAATATTAGTGATTTAATCTTTATTTTTTCATAGTATTTAAGTATTGTGTTTTGAGTTTTAAAACATAGTATATTAATACTATAAGAATAATATATAATATTGTTAGTTTCTAACTTTTAATTAAAATAAGAGGTGACACATTTGAGCGATAAAAAAGTTATATCCCCAACATCTCGTCAAGAAGGACATGCAGAACTTGTCATGGAAATTGACGATGAAGGGATAGTTACCAAAGGAAGATACTTCAGTATCACTCCTGTCAGAGGCTTAGAGAAAATGGTTACTGGTAAAGCACCGGAAACTGCACCGGTACTTTGTCAAAGAATTTGTGGGGTATGTCCAGTACCTCATACATTAGCATCTGTTGAAGCAATGGATGACTCTTTAGGAATCCAAATTCCTAGAGCAGCAGAATTAATGAGAGAATTAATTATCTCTTGTTCCAACTTAAACAGTCACGCTATCCACCATTTCTTAATAGCTACAGATTTTGTACCTGATGAACTTTTCAAAACTGCTGTAAACAGTGTAAGTACCATCAGAAAAAATGCACAATACGTAGTAGATATGTGTGCTGGTGAAGGTATTCACCCATCCGATATCAGAATCGGTGGTGTAGCAAACAACTTATCTGAACTCGCACGTAAAAAATTATACTCCAGACTTTCTGCATTAAAACCTATCGTAGACAACCATGTTGAATTAATCGAAGGTTTAGTTGCTGCTGGAGCTTTAGTAAAAGATGTAGATGGAACTTTATTAAGCGATGAACGTGAAGTAATTCCTAAAGGTTTAGGTGCTATCGACGCTCCTGTATTCGCAAGTGACCGTATTTACGGTAAAAGAGAATTCTTCGACCTTGACAGATTTACTGAAATCGTCCCTGAAGCTTGGTATGATGACCCTGAAATCGGTAAAAGATGTTGTACTTCCGTACCATTATACGACGGTTTAGCTGTCGAAACCGGACCAAGAGCAAGAGCTGACGCATTCTTCAACTACAAAGAAAAAGGTGTAGTTGCTCAACACATTGCTAGAGCTGAAGAAATGAAAATGTACTTATCTAGAGCTATTGCTATCTTAGATGAGTTAGACACTTCTGCTAACACTCTTGCAGATTACGACCCAAGAGGTACCGGTAAATTAGGTATTGGTGTAATCGAAGCACCAAGAGGAACCGATATTCACATGGCACAAGTAAAAGATGGAAAAACCCAATTCTACAGTGCTTTAGTACCAACTACTTGGAACATCCCAACTATGGGACCTGCAACTGAAGGCTTCCACTACAAATGGGGAGCTCACGTAATCAGAGCATACGACCCATGTTTATCCTGTGCAACTCACGTAATGGTAGTTGACGACGAAGATAAAAGTGTCGTAAAAGACGAAATGGTGAGAATTTAATTTTATTAAATTTTAGAGGAATATCATGCCTTATCAAGCAGACATATTAGTTGTTGGGTGCGGAAACATCTTATTTAAAGATGATGGATTCGGACCTGCTGTTATAAAAGCATTTCATTACTATCTTGAAAATGGTTCTATTAATAAAGAAGACATTACTGGTGAATATGAGGATATCTTCACTGATAATATGATTGAAAGATTAAATGAAGTATTTGATGGTGTAGAAATACCTGAATCTACTGATGTTGAATTTATTGATGCTGGAACTGGATCAACTCACTTTATTTTTTCACTTCCTGATGAGAATTGGAAAAAAGTTATTGTAGTTGATGTTGTAGAATACAATGCAGAACCTGGTACTATGAAATTATTCTCCCCTTATGATATGCCTAAGGGTAAATATGAGAATGCTCATACTTGGCCTGTTGAAGAACCACTTCATGACCTTGTTGATATGGGAATTGAAGTTGTTATTGTAGGTTGTAAACCAGGTGAAATACCAATGCCTGATGTGGCAATGGGCTTAAGTGAGCCTGTTGAAAATGCTGTTCC
Organism: archaeon; assembly: GCA_024409165.1. GTDB lineage: Archaea > Methanobacteriota > Methanobacteria > Methanobacteriales > Methanobacteriaceae > Methanobrevibacter. The sequence goes on along the minus strand of JAKSUE010000140.1, from coordinate 2,004 downwards.
TGAAGCCGTTGAGATGATTTTAAAAGAAATTTATTAGGGGTTTAGCAATGTTTGAAGGATTTATTAAAAAACTCAAAAAGTTTTTAGGACTTGGAGCTAAACCAGACGCAGATGATAAAGACGCTGAAACTAAAAAACTTAAAGCTCAAGCTAAAAAAGAAGTTGAAGCTCAATCCAAAGCTGCAGAAGATGCTAAAAAAGTAGCTGATGCAGAAAAAGCTAAATTAGCTGGTAAATCATCTGAGCCAAAAAATGATGAATCTTCAATAGAGGAGGCTGAAAAAGTGGCTGACAAACCAAAAATAGGATATATTCACATGAGTGGGTGTACTGGTGACGGAATGTCCTTAACTGAAAACTACGACATCCTCGCAGACTTACTCGCTGATATGGTGGACATCGTTTACGGAACTACCTTAGTTGACTTATGGGAAATGCCAGAAATGGATCTCGCATTAGTTGAAGGATCTGTCTGTTTACAAGATGAACACAGTGTAAAAGAACTTTTAGAAGTAAGAGAAAAAGCTGGATTAGTATGTGCATTTGGATCTTGTGCAATGACTGGTTGTTTCACTCGTTACGCACGTGGTGGACAATTAGCTCAACCTAAACACGAATCATTTGTACCTATCGCTGATTTAATTAAAGTAGATTGTGCTCTCCCAGGTTGTCCTACTTCTCCAGAAATTATTGCAAAAACTGTTGTTGCATTAATTAATGGTGACATGGACTACTTAGCACCAATGTTAAACTTAGCATCATGCAACTTAGCATGTGGTTGTGACTTACAAACCAACATTGTTAACAAAGCATTATGTTCTGGTTGTGGAACTTGTGTAATGGCTTGTCCTACCAGAGCTCTTGAAATGGTTGAAGGTAGACCTTCCTGTAACAAAGACAGATGTATTAAATGTGGATCTTGTTACACTCACTGTCCAAGAGCTTGGTTCCCAGAAGAGCAAATCAGAAAAGACTTAGGATTATAGGAGGATATTAATATGGCATTCGGTACTTATAAAGAAGTAGTATCTGCAAGAGCTACTGACAAAGCAATCCAAAAAGTCGCACAAGATGGTGGAATCGTTACTGCTTTATTAACTTACGCATTAGAAGAAAACATTATTGAAGGTGCTGTAGTAGCTGGAAACACTGAAGACCCATGGAAACCAGAACCAACTATTGCAATGACTGCTGATGAAATTATTGCAGCAGCTGGTACTAAATACACTTTCTCTCCTAATGCACTTGCATTTAAACAAGCTGTAAGACAATACGGAATTGAAAAATTAGGAACTGTAGGAACTCCTTGTCAAGTACAAGGTATCAGAAAAATGCAATCCTACCCATTTGCAACCAGATTTGTTGCTGACAAAATTAAATTATTAATCGGTATCTTCTGTATGGAAAACTTCCCAAGAGCTTCCTTACAAACTTTCATTGAAGGTAAATTAAACTCTCAGTTTGAACTTACCGAAAAAATGGATATTGGTAAAGGAAAATTCTGGATCGAAACCAACGAAGAAACCAAAGGACTTGCATTAAAAGAAACCCACGGATACGAACAAGCAGGATGTAACATCTGTCAAGACTATGTTGCAGAATTAGCTGATGTATCTACTGGATCTGTAGGTTCCCCAGACGGTTGGTCTACCGTATTCTCCAGAACTGACGCTGGTGCTGACATCTTTGCTGCAGCAGTTGAAGCTGGTGTAATCGAAACCAAACCAATGGACGATGTAAAACCTGGATTAGGCTTATTAGAAAAATTAGAAGCTGGTAAAATCTCCAAAGGTAAAGACGAATGTGCTAGAAGAGCTGGTATGGGTCTCCCTACCCCTTGGTAAGCTCATTACATGTCTTTAAAGGAAAATAGCTTTTTAGCTATTTTTCTTTTTTACATTTTTAATTAATTCTATTTTTTAAAAAACTATTTTCAACGATTTTACACTATTTTTACCAATTTTAGATTATAGTTTTTAGTTTTATAATAAACGAACTTTTTAA